>JANYED010000271.1 GCA_025363315.1 Polaromonas sp. | reverse complement strand
CGGTCTTCAGCCACGACACGCTCACTGATCAAAATCGAGTCTTCGAAGTTGTAGCCATTCCACGGCATGAAGGCGATCAGCATGTTCTGACCAATGGCGATCTCGCCTAAGTCAGTCGATGCGCCGTCGGCAATCACGTCGCCCTTGGCCAGCTTGTCACCCATCTTGACGATGGGGCGCTGATGAATGTTGGTGTTTTGGTTGGAGCGCTGGTATTTGATGAGGTTGTAGATGTCTACGCCCACTTCACCGGCCAGTGCTTCAGCATCATTCACACGCACCACGATGCGGGTAGCGTCAACGTAGTCAACAATTCCGCCGCGCGTGGCGGTAACAACCGTGCCGGAGTCAACCGCAGCAACGCGCTCGATACCCGTGCCGACCAATGGCTTTTCAGGGCGCAGCACAGGCACAGCCTGACGCGACATGTTGGCACCCATCAGCGCGCGGTTAGCGTCGTCATGCTCAAGGAACGGCACGAGCGAAGCAGCAACCGAGACGATCTGAGCAGGTGACACGTCCATGTACTGAACGCGCTCAGCGCCGACCAAGATCGACTCGCCGTTTTCACGTGCAGACACCAAGTCCCCAGTCAGCTTGCCTTCTTTATCCAGTGCCGCATTGGCCTGGGCGATCACGTACTTGCCTTCTTCAATGGCAGACAGGTAGTCGATTTGCATCGTGACTTTGCTGTCTACCACTTGGCGGTACGGGGTTTCAATGAAACCGTACTCGTTCAAGCGGGCGTACAAAGCCAGCGAGTTGATCAAACCGATGTTCGGCCCTTCAGGTGTTTCAATCGGACAGACGCGGCCGTAATGGGTTACGTGCACGTCACGCACTTCAAAGCCAGCACGCTCGCGGGTCAAACCGCCAGGGCCAAGGGCCGATACACGGCGCTTGTGGGTGATCTCGGCCAGCGGATTGGTCTGGTCCATGAACTGGGACAACTGCGACGCACCGAAGAACTCTTTGAGCGCTGCCGAAATCGGCTTGCTGTTGATCAGGTCATGCGGCATCAAAGGCTCTTGCTCGGCCTGACCCAAACGCTCTTTCACGGCTTTCTCAATACGTGCCAAACCAGTACGGTACTGGTTTTCAGCCAGCTCACCAACACAACGCACGCGGCGGTTGCCGAGGTGGTCAATGTCATCGACTTCGCCGTTGCCGTTGCGCAAGTCGACCAGAATCTTGACCACTGCCAAGATGTCTTCGTTGGTCATGACCATCGGGCCGGTTGACGCGTCGCGACCGACTCTAGCATTGAACTTCATGCGGCCAACGCGTGACAGGTCATACGTGTCAGGGTTGTAGAACAGGCGCTGAAACAGTGCTTGCACAGCGTCTTCTGTCGGTGGCTCGCCTGGGCGCATCATGCGGTAGATGGCGACGCGTGCTGCAAATTCATCGGCCGTCTCGTCAGAACGCAAGGTTTGCGAAATGTACGAACCTTGATCCAGCTCATTGGTGTACAGCACTTGCAACTCTTGCACGCCAGCGGCGCGCAGCTTTTTCAGCAGCACATCGGTCAGCTCATCATTGGCCTTGGCAATGATTTCGCCAGTTTCAGCGTCGACAATGTTTTTGGCAACGACGCGGCCCATCAAAAAGTCTTCAGGCACGCTGATGCTGTTGGTGCCGCTGGTCTCTAACTCGCGGGTGTGGCGCACGGTGATGCGCTTGTCTTTGGCGACAACGACTTTGCCGGCTTTGTCGGTGATGTCAAAGCGGGCGACTTCACCGCGCATACGTTCAGCAACGAATTCCATTTGCGCGCCGCTATCCATCAGGCGGAAGTTGTCGAACACAAAGAAGTTCGCCAAAATTGATTCGTGATTCAGGCCGATAGCCTTGAGCAAAATAGTGACCGGCATTTTGCGGCGACGATCCACACGGAAGTACAAAATGTCTTTCGGGTCAAACTCAAAGTCCAGCCATGAGCCCCGATAAGGGATGATACGAGCGGAAAACAGCAGCTTGCCCGAGCTGTGAGTCTTGCCCTTGTCGTGTTCAAAAAACACGCCTGGTGAGCGGTGCAACTGAGACACGATCACGCGCTCGGTGCCGTTGATCACGAACGAGCCTTTGTCGGTCATCAGGGGCACTTCGCCCATGTAGACTTCCTGCTCTTTAACTTCCTTGACGACCTTGGACTGCGACGTTGACGACTCGCGGTCATAAATAATCAATTGAACTTTGGCGCGCACGGCTGAGGCAAACGTCAACCCCCGCGTCTGGCATTCCCGCACGTCAAATGCAGGTTTGGCCAGGTTGTATTCGAGAAACTTCATCTCGACAAAACCATTGTGCGAGACGATCGGAAAAGCGTTGTCAAAAGCCGCTTGCAGGCCTTCTAAAGTGCGTGCCTTGGGTGATTTCTCGGCCTGCAAAAACGCGGTGTACGCGTCTTTTTGCATTTGCAACAAATAGGGGACAGCCAAGACGCTTTCGCGACTGCCAAAGCTCTTGCGAATGCGTTTACGTTCTGTGAATGAATATGCCATGAGTTCTCCGCATGATGGACTGAAGCAAACTGCTCTGATGACTCTGTACCCAAACACACAAAATGTTCAGGCGGGCTTGGTGGTTGGCCGCTACCAACCATGGCGGACGGCGACGCGTTGCACGTCACCCGAACCAAGGTTCTTTCTGTCGTCGAAATTCAGAAAGTACTGAGAAGCGAACTGTTTTATCAGCTTTTCAGTACGCTCGCGCATTCTGTGAACTATGCCAAAGGACTCCAAGGGATAAGCACAAAAGGCTGGAAGCCCCTTTGAAGGACTTCCAGCCTTGGCTAACACACGCAATTACTTGAGTTCGACTTTCGCGCCAGCTTCTTCGAGCTTTTTCTTGGCAGCTTCTGCGTCGGCCTTTGGGATGCCTTCTTTGACGTTCTTCGGAGCGCCGTCCACCAAGTCCTTGGCTTCTTTCAAGCCTAGGCCTGTCAATTCACGCACGGCCTTAATAACTTGCACCTTCTGGGCGCCAGCTTCGAGCAGAACGACATTGAAGTCGGTCTTCTCTTCGACTGCAGCGGCTGCACCGCCACCACCGCCAGCAGCAGGAGCCGCCATAGCAGCTGCGCTCACGCCAAATTTCTCTTCGATGGCTTTCACCAGTTCGTTGAGTTCCATGACCGTCATGCTGTCAAGCGAGGTCAAAAATGCGTCTTTATCGAATGCCATTTTAAAAATTCCTAAATATCAATTGGTTTAAATTACGCTGCTACGGCTTCCGGTGCAGCTTCTTCGGCTGCAGGAGCGTCGCCGCCACCTTTTTTCGCAGCTAGCGCACCCAGCACAACGGCTGTACGCGAAATAGGCGACATCAAGAGGCCACAGATCTGAGCCAACAAAACTTCTTTCGAAGGAATGCTTGCCAGTTGCTTAACGCCGTTCACGTCCAGGGTTTTGCCTGCAAATGCACCACCACGAATCACCAACTTGTCGTTGGTTTTCGCAAAGTCAGACACCACTTTCGCGGCGGCTACTGCATCGACAGAAAAGCCATAGATCAACGGACCGGTCATCTGGTCGGCCACAACTGCAAACGGGCTACCTGCCATGGCACGGCGCGCCAGAGTGTTTTTTAGAACACTCAGGGTCACGCCTTGGCTACGGGCCTGGCTGCGCAGTTTGGTCATGTCAGCGACCGTGATACCGCGGTATTCCGCCATCACGAGCGTTTGAGCTTTAGCTGCGAGGCCTGTCACTTCATCGATGACGGCTTGTTTCTCACTGCGATTGAGACTCAAGGTCTACTCCTTTAAAAATGTTGTCGATCTGCATGTCGATTAACCTCTTCATGCGCCCTGACAACTGCCACATTCAGCGACCAACTGTTTTCAGGTTTTAAACCATCAAGCAGGGGGACCGCCATCTGCGTTGGCCGACATCTTTCGACATCAATTAAGCAACCAGTTTTTGAAGCCTGTCGCACCAACGGTCTTGGATGGCCTGCAAAAGGTTAGGAACCTGTTGCAGCCCACCACTCTGAACGACTCTTTCGACCCGCTCAAAATTTTTTACGCTACGCCGCGATGGTTTGCGTGTCGACGCGAACGCCAACTCCCATCGTTGACGACACTGCCACTTTGCGCAGGTACACGCCTTTGCTGGATGCTGGCTTGGCCTTGACCAATGCATCAATCAGTGCGGCCAGATTGCCCTGCAACTTATCGGTATCAAACGAGCGACGACCAATCGTGCCATGCACGATACCGGCCTTGTCAACACGGAACTGGACTTGACCAGCTTTGGCGTTTTTAACGGCTGTTGCGACATCTGGCGTCACGGTGCCAACCTTAGGGTTGGGCATCATGCCGCGTGGGCCAAGTATTTGACCCAGGGTACCGACGATACGCATGGCATCTGGCGATGCAATCACGACGTCAAAATCCATTTTTCCTGCTTTGATGTCAGCAGCCAAGTCGTCCATGCCAACGATGTCAGCACCAGCGGCTTTGGCTTCTTCAGCCTTGGCGCCTTGTGCAAACACGGCGACGCGCTTGGTTTTACCCGTGCCATTTGGCAGCACAACTGCACCACGAACGACCTGGTCAGATTTCTTGGCATCAATACCGAGCTGCACGGCCACATCGATGGATTCATCAAACTTGGCAACAGCGAACTCTTTGACCAGACCCAGAGCGTCGCCCAGCGGGTACAACTTGTTGCTGTCAATTTTGTCGCCGACAGATTTTTGGCGTTTGGTTAATTTGGTGGTTGAGTTGCTCATACAACGCCTTCTGTGGTGACGCCCATGGAGCGGGCTGAACCCGCAATGGTGCGAACTGCCGCGTCGAGGTCTGCAGCGGTCATATCTTTCATCTTGTGCTTGGCAATTTCTTCCAATTGCGCACGAGTAATCTTGCCGACCTTGACGGTGTGCGGCGTCGATGACCCCTTTTCAAGCTTGATGGCTTTCTTAATCAACGTCACGGCGGGTGCTGTTTTGATGATGAAGGTAAAGCTTTTGTCGGCAAATGCAGTAATGATCACTGGCAGCGGCAGGCCTGGCTCAATACCCTGGGTCTGCGCATTGAATGCCTTGCAAAACTCCATTATGTTCAAGCCGCGCTGACCCAACGCCGGGCCAATTGGGGGGGACGGGTTGGCCTTACCAGCTGGCACTTGCAGCTTGATGAAGCCGACGATTTTTTTCGCCATACTTTTCTCCTTGCGGGTGATAACGCCTCATGTCTGTCAAACAGCTTCAGGCTTCCCGGGGGTTACACAACTCAAAAATGACTTTGTTCAAGCCACAGCGCCGAGTTGCAAAGCGCTGAACAAATAAACTGAAACGTCAGACTTTAATGAGCCTTACGTTTTTTCAATCTGACTGAATTCCAGCTCGACAGGTGTTGCACGTCCGAAAATCGTGACCGACACACGAACCTTGTTTTTGTCGTAATTGACCTCTTCAACCGTGCCGTTGAAGTCGGTAAAGGGACCGTCTTTGACGCGAATGTACTCACCGACCTCAAACTCAACCTTATGACGCGGCTTATCTGTACCTACCTGCATCTGGCTGACGATCTTTTGCACGTCACCTTCAGAAATCGGTGACGGGCGATTTTTGGCGCCGCCCACGAAGCCCGTCACTTTGTTGGTGTGTTTCACCAAGTGCCAGCTCTCATCGTCCATGGTCATTTCAACCAATACGTAGCCGGGAAAAAAGCGGCGCTCGGTTGTTTTCTTCTGGCCGTTTTTGACTTCGACCACCTCTTCAGTTGGCACCAGGAAACGACCAAACTTAGACTGCATACCAGCGCGATTAATGCGTTCAGTGATGTTGCGCTCCACGGCTTTTTCCATACCTGAATACGCATGGATAACATACCAGTTCATACCCTCTGAAGGGCTGAGAGATGTGCCGGGCACAAATTCATTCACCACTATCGCATTGAGATCGCTCATTATTTCTTCCATCCCAACAGCAGGTCATAAAACACCCATTCGAGCGTCTTGTCCGTCAACCACAAAAACATGGCCATCACCACGACGAAGGCAAACACGTAAGCCGTCATCTGGATGGCTTCCTTGCGAGTTGGCCAAACCACTTTTTTGACCTCGCGCCAGGAGTCACGGCCGAAAGCGAGAAATTGCTTGCCCGGCTCGGACGACAGGAACACCACCACAGCAACGACAAGCCCGCCTATCAGCGCTCCCCACTGCGCAACCTGGCCTTGCCTGGCGAGCAGGTAAAAGCCTGCAAGCGCAGCAATAACCATTGCAGCGGCCAGCCCCAGCCTGGCCTTGTCGGCGTTGGTACTGACAGTTTCAACTTGAGATGCCATGATTGCCGGATTTCCTGTTCAATTCACAAGGCGCATAAAGAACAGTTTCTTTAAGCACTTCGGCCCACCTGAAGTTTTTGACTCCCGGCAGGCCTGTTTTTCCTTCAAACCACCCGAGCTATCAGGTGGCAGGGGCAGTAGGAATCGAACCTACAACCTTCGGTTTTGGAGACCGACGCTCTGCCAATTGAGCTATACCCCTCCGTCAAACCTCAAAAATTTTTACTTCTTTTTAAGCAATGATTTTGGCAACAACGCCAGCGCCAACGGTCTTGCCGCCTTCGCGGATAGCAAAGCGCAGACCTTCTTCCATGGCAATCGGGTTGATCAGCTTGACGGTGATCGACACGTTGTCGCCTGGCATGACCATTTCCTTGCCTTCTGGCAACTCGATCGCACCGGTCACGTCCGTCGTGCGGAAGTAAAACTGGGGGCGGTAGTTGTTGAAGAATGGCGTGTGGCGGCCGCCCTCATCTTTGGACAAGACATAGATCTCGCCCGTAAAGTGGGTGTGGGGCTTGATGGAGCCTGGCTTGCACAGGACCTGGCCGCGCTGGACGTCTTCGCGCTTGGTGCCGCGCAACAAGATACCGACGTTATCGCCAGCCTGCCCTTGGTCGAGCAGTTTGCGGAACATTTCGACGCCGGTGCAGATGGTCTTTTGGGTGTCGGCAATACCGACGATCTCGATCTCTTCACCGACTTTGACGACGCCGCGCTCGATACGGCCGGTCACGACGGTGCCGCGGCCGGAGATGGAGAACACGTCTTCTACGGGCATCAGGAAGGCGCCGTCAACGGCACGCTTTGGCATGGGGATGTAGTTGTCGAGGGCGTCGGCCAGCTTCATGATGGCTTCTTCGCCCAACGGGCCCTTGTCGCCTTCCATGGCGAGCTTGGCTGAGCCGTGGATGATCGGGGTGTCGTCGCCTGGGAAATCGTACTTGTCGAGCAGCTCGCGCACTTCCATCTCAACGAGTTCGAGCAGCTCGGCGTCGTCAACCATGTCGCATTTGTTCAAAAATACGATGATGTAAGGCACGCCGACCTGACGGGCGAGCAAAATGTGCTCACGGGTCTGGGGCATAGGACCATCTGCTGCGGAGCACACCAAAATGGCGCCGTCCATCTGCGCTGCGCCGGTGATCATGTTTTTCACATAATCGGCGTGGCCTGGGCAATCCACGTGGGCGTAGTGGCGGTTGGCGGTCTCGTATTCAACGTGGGCGGTGTTGATGGTGATGCCGCGGGCTTTTTCTTCAGGTGCCGCGTCAATCTGGTCGTAGCCTTTGGCTTCGCCGCCGAATTTCGCTGCGAGCACGGTCGTGATCGCTGCCGTCAGCGTGGTCTTGCCGTGGTCGACGTGGCCGATCGTGCCGACGTTGACGTGCGGCTTGGTCCGCTCAAATTTGCCTTTTGCCATTTTCAACTCCAAA
>JANYED010000255.1 GCA_025363315.1 Polaromonas sp. | reverse complement strand
CAACAGCACCCCCACAAGTGCCCCCGGCATCCAGACCGCCACCGTCGTGGGCCCGGCAGGCGAGGAAATCCACTGCGACGAGTTTGGCCGGGTCAAAGTGCAGTTTCACTGGGACAGGGCTGGCGCCATGGACGACAAGAGCTCTTGCTGGGTCCGCGTGTCCAGCCCCTGGGCGGGTACCAACTACGGCGGCATCCAGTTGCCCCGGATAGGCCAGGAGGTGATTGTTGACTTCTTAAACGGCAACATCGACCAGCCCATCATCATCGGGCGCACGTACAACCAGGCCCAGATGCCGCCCTGGGAGCTGCCCGCCCAAAAAAACCAGAGCGGCTTCTACTCCAAAAGCATCGGCGGGGGTTACAACAACGCCAACGTGCTGCGCTTTGACGACACCGCACAAAACGAAGAGCTGTGGCTGCACGCCGAGAAAGACCAGCTGACCGAGGTTGAAAACGACGAGAAGAAGTGGGTCGGCCGCGACCGCAAAAAAGACATCGACCGGGATGAGACCAGCCACATCAAGCGGGACCGCACCGAGACGGTCGACCACGACGAGACCATCACCATCCACAACGACCGCACCGAGCGGGTTGACCACAACGAGAAGGTCTCAATCGGGGACAACCGGTCGGAGGATGTGGGAATTGATGAGACCATCAGCATTGGCAAGAACAGAACTGAGACGGTGGGGGACAACGAGAAGATATCGATTGGCCAGAACCGAAGTGAGACGGTGGGCAGCAATGAGGCTGTGAGCATTGGCAAGAACCGCAGCAAAACCATCGGCAGCAACGAGAAAGACAAGATCGGCAAGAACTGGAGCATCAACGTAGGCAAGATGAAGACCGAGACGATTGGCATTGCCAATATCGAAAACGTCGGCATGGCCCGTATGAGCAACATCGGGCTGGTTTACAGCTTGAATGTCGGTATGTTCATGAACACCCTTGTGGGTGGCAGCCAGAACACCAAGGTGATGAAAGACCAAAGCACCGATGTCGGCAAAAAACTGACTTTGACGGCAGGCGAGGAAATTGTGCTGGAGTGCGGCAAATCCATTCTGGCTTTGAAGAAGGACGGCACGATCTTCTTGAATGGGGTGGAGCTGCACATCAGCGCTGCTGGCAAGCCAGTGACGATTCATGGCGAGAAAATCTTCATGAACCCTGGCGAAGATGCCAAGGCGTACAAGAAAAGCGACGAAAGTGCAGCAGCTGCAGCACCGGCAGGTGGCGCACCAGCAGGTGCCAGTGGATTTGCAGCGGGTGCAGGAAGCGGCCCATCGACAGCGGCCATGATGGGTGCCTTAGAAGGTGGCGGTGGGTTGATGGGCACATTGACCAAATTTGCTGGAATGGCCCAGCAGGCAATTGGCCTGGCTGGTATGGCCAAGCAGGCAGTTAGCATGTTTAGTAAAGACAAAAGCAGTGCTGCACCCAGTGCCACCGTAGCACCGCCAGCAGCGCCATCAGCACCAGCCGCTGCCCTCGCTGGTGCCAGTGCGCCGCGCCAAGCCAGCGCCCTTGCGGCTGCACCTGTGGCTCCTACTGCAACTCCAACTCAACCTTCACCTCCACTTGCGGCCGCCAGCGTGCCCATGAGCGATGCTGAGCTGGCCGACTTGGCGCAACAAGCAGTGTTTGCTCCAAACTCGGTAGACCTTAAAACCGTCGCCTTGACCAAGGCGGCCGAGCTTGCGCCAGAGTCGATCAAAGCTGCTGTTGGTTTGGGTGATTTGGGTGGTGGCATGGGCCAGCTCGGTGGCGGTGGTGGTGGCGGTGGTTTAAAACTTTGAGACACCAATGAACAGCGCCAGCCTTCAAACGGAGCAGGCAACTGCGAATGATCTTGCAGAATTGGGTCAAGCCAAGCCTGCATACCAACGCCAACTGCCTGCCCCCGTCCTTAAAAATCTGCACAACGCCACCCGCTTGCGCCACTTCCAGTTCATGGACATGGGCCAGGGCCGCAAGTTCTACGACGTGGTGGTAGCGGTGGCCAGCTTTGATTTGAAAGACGGCGTGGCCGAACTCTCGCCCAAGCAACCAGGCCCTTGCCTGGTGGACGCCTTCTTTGATGACGACGCACCTGAATACGCCAGCATGCGGGCCGCAGGCGACACCGTGCTGCACAAGCCCTTTACCGACGTGTACGTAACGGGCACCGTCAAAACTTACCAGGCCAAGCCACAAACCAGCTGGCACGGCCTGCTGCGCGTACGCCGCGGCAAAGAACATCTGATCAATAAGGCCTTGAAATTCACAGGCTCCCGCCAATGGAGCCATAAAAGCAGTGACGTTTGGCGCTTAAGCAAGCCCACGCCCACCACCGCCGTGCAGTTGCAATACGAGCTGGCCTACGGCGGTCATTACATAGACCCCCAGCTCCTCAAAAAACAAAAAGGCCCTGAAGCCGACAAAGACCCCAGTCTGGCCACCCAAACCTTTGCAGCCAACCCAGCAGGCAGCGGCTTGTTTGGACCCAGCGAGAGCATACTGACCAAAGGCAGCCCGACGCACGACCCAAAACAGATCTACGCAGGCCCGCAGATTGAATGGGAGACCGACAAAATTGCAGACAGCGCCGACATAGACTTTAAAAAGCTTCAACCCGCAGGCTGGGGCCCCATAGCCCGCTGGTGGAGCCCCCGGGTTGAGCGCCAGGGCACTTACAACGAGGCCTGGATGAAAGACTTTCAGGCCCACCCGTTTGCCGACTTCCCCAAAGACTTCAACAACAGCTACTTCAACTGCGCCCCGGCAGACCAGATGATCAAAGATGCGCTGCACGGAGACGAGCACATCGAGCTGGCAGGCGTGTTTGAAGACAAGCAAACCGTCAGCCTGCAATTGCCCGGCTGGCGTTTGGCAGCGCGCAGCTTTAACGAGGCTGGCCAAGCCTTCGATGGCCAACTGCGGCTGGACACCCTACACGTCGATTTAGACAACACCCAACTGCACGCCACGTGGCGCCTGACGCTGGACCA
>JANYED010000246.1 GCA_025363315.1 Polaromonas sp. | reverse complement strand
AGTAGCCTGGAACCTGGCTGCCAGCCAGCCGCAGCTCATCAAAAAGCTGGCCATCATCAACTCGCCCCACCCGGGTACTTTTTTGCGTGAATTGCAGCATTCACCCAGCCAGCAGGCGGCCAGCGCGTACATGAACTTTTTGATCCGGCCTGATGCTGAAAAGCTGCTGGCTGAGGACGATTACCAGCGACTATGGCGATTTTTTACCAACATCAGCAAGTCGCCGAACGGAGCCGGGTGGCTGACCGATGCCGTTAAGGCGCAGTACCGCGATGTCTGGCAGCACGGCTTGACCGGGCCACTGAATTTTTACCGCGCGTCGCCGCTGCGGCCCGGGCCTGAAGTCGCCGACCTGGTGATTCCGCGTGAGCTGCTGGACGTACACCTGCCGACGCTGGTTGTTTGGGGCATGGGCGACATTGCCCTGCCGCCTGCTTTGCTGGATGGCCTGGAAAGCTACGTACCGCGCATGGCGCTCAAGCGCGTCGAAGGTGCCACCCACTGGATCATTCACGAGCAGCCCGCGCTGGTGGCACAGCACTTGGGTGATTTTCTGGCTGCGTAGGTTTGGTTGATCGCTACTATTTTTATAGCTGCTTGCGCCCAAATCCATTGGTCTGCGGCCACTTTTAATGGTTATTTTCCGTTTCGGGTGGCACACAACTACCCATGCCAGGCCTAGGGTATTGTCTTGACAAGCCAACTTTGAGGACAAACGCCCATGCAAGAAGCTCTATTTAGCCAAGCATTGGGCTTGGTCAAACCTTGGGAAGTGACTCAGGTATTGCTCGATGTCCAGGCCAACAAAATAGACCTGCACATCGCCTGGGATTCAGATGCAGCAGATTGCCCCGCTTGCGGCGCGCCTAGCCAGGCCTTGCACGACCACCGCCAGCGCAGCTGGCGGCATCTGGACTTCTTTCAATACGAAGCCCACGTGCATTGCCAACTGCCACGGGTTCAGTGCAACGCGTGTAAGGCGACCAGCCAGCTCCAGGTGCCCTGGGCTCGCTCAGGCAGCCGCTTTACCCTGATGTTTGAGGCTTTGGCCTTAACACTGGCTCGAGAGATGCCCGTTGCGGCTTGCGCCCGCATCCTGCGCTCCTCAAGCAACGCTGTGTGGCGCCAAATTGATGCCCATGTTGGCTTGGCCAGGCGTCAAGAAAGTTATGCCAACGTCAAGATCATCGGTATCGATGAGACATCATCTGCCAAAGGCCATGACTACATTACCCTGATTCATGATCTGGAGCAGTCCAGACTGATCTACGCCACACCCGGCAAAGACGGTGCCACGATAGAGCGCTTTTGCAAAGACATTCAGACGCACCAGGGCAGGCCTGAGCAAATTGAGGTGGTCTGCATGGACATGTCCAAAGCCTTCATCCAAGGCGCGGCCAAACACTTGCCCAAAGCAGCGATTGCCTTTGACCGGTTTCACGTGATTCAGATGGCCAACAAAGCCGTGGATCTGGTCAGGCGTGAGGAAGCCAGAGGCGAAGACTGGCTTAAAAAGACGCGCTGGGCTTGGCTTAAAGACAAATCCAAATGGACAGACAAGGAAAGAGGCAAGATGGCTTGGATGGCTAAGAGCCGCATGAAGACGGCCAGAGCCTGGCGGATCAAGGAGGCTTTGAGAGATATCTATGCGCTCAAGGCCAGTCCAGAAGAAACGGCCAAAGCGCTAAGGGGTTGGCTGCATTGGGCAGATCGTTCGCGTTTGTATCCGATCAAGGATTTGGCCAAGTCGATCAAAACGCATTGGCTGGGCATTGTGAAGTCGTTTGAACGCTCTTTGCTGCACAACGGCTATGTGGAGGCGGTCAATTCGTTGATTCAGGCGGCCAAAGCCAAAGCGCGAGGCTACGGCACAACTGAGCATTTCATTGCCATGAGCTTTTTGATTGCGGGTAAGCTGAAGCACTTGCCAGTCTGTCCTTTGAAAAAAGCAAGGGCTAGACCCTAGGCCTGGCATGGGTAGTTGTGTGCCACCCGAAACGGAAAAGAACCATAAAATAAGCCTGTAGACCAATAAATACGTGTGCGAGCAGCTCCTGAATGAATAGCAAATAATTAACTGATCCATGCAAGCTCTTCGCATCTACGCAGGCCCGGCGGCGCTGGCTCACATCGCGCAAAACGGTTTGCAGCCGACTGACATTGGCGCGATTCCGGGCGCGGCGGGTGGGCCCAAGGGGCTGATATTGGGGCCGCTGGATCGGTTTATTTTTGGCGATTGGCTGGCGGGTTCTAGCCAGCCAGTGCATCTAGTCGGCGCGTCGATTGGCGCGTGGCGCATGGCAACCGCTTGCTTAAACGACCCAGTAGCTGGGTTTGCGCAGCTAGAGCATGACTACATTCGGCAAGACTATGCGCTGAAACCGGGTGAAAAGTTTCCGTCTGCTGAAACGATCAGCGAGGATTTTGGCCAAAACCTGGCGCGGTTTTACGATGGCAAGGTGGCCGATGTGCTGAACCACCCGCGCTACAAGCTGCACATCATTGCTTCGCGAGGGCGGCATATTTTGAAGCGAGAGCACAAGCTGCTAACCCCGCTGGGTTATGCAGGTGCTTTTTTCAGCAATTTGATACATCGCAAGGCCATGGGTGCATGGCTTGAGCGAGTGGTGTTTTCAAGCCCCGGTGCGGTTTTACCGTTTGCAAGTGACGACTACCGCACCCGTCAGCTTGACCTGACCGAGGCCAACTTCAAACCCGCGCTACAGGCCAGCTGCTCGATACCGTTTGTGCTGCGGGCGGTGCATGACATTGCTGGTGCGCCGCTAGGTGCCTACTGGGACGGCGGCATCACCGACTATCACTTGCATTTGAACTATGCGGCAGCTAGCAAGGGCATAGTCCTGTACCCACACTTTCAAAAATCAGTCGTGCCGGGCTGGCTAGACAAAAGCTTGAAGTGGCGGCACAAACCGACGCCGTTTTTAAGCAACATGGTGCTGCTGGCACCCAACCCAGATTGGGTCAAAACGCTGCCCAACGGCAAGCTGCCGGATCGCACCGACTTTGCCCGCTACGGCACAGACTTGCAGGCGCGGGTCAAAGCCTGGAGCGCTGCCGCATCTGCCAGCCAGCAGTTGGCTGATGAGTATCAAGCTTGGCTGCAAAAGCCGGAAGTGACGCAGGTAGAGGCGCTTTGAGTTTGACTTGGAATTGAGTGGTTTAAATTGTGCCATCAATTGATGGCACAATAAACGACACCAAAGGAGATCAAACCATGGAAGCATTCGCCGTTAGAGATTTACGTGAACACACGGGCGACTTGGTGCGCAATGCCGAAGTTGGTCAGCTCTCAGTCGTGTCTAAACACGGCAAACCACTGTTTGTGGCCATGCCTTTTACCGATGCGCTGCTGGCCGCTGGCGTGTCGGTGTCGCTGGCAGACAAATTGGTGCAAAGCGGTGAACTGTCGGTAAGCTCAGGCGCCAAATTGTCGAGCATGCCTTATGCACGGTATTTGCAGCATTTAGGAGCCATCGGTTATAGCTTTCTAGACGATAGCGCGCCATTGGCGGACGAACTTGCGATTTTGAACAGAGCGTAAGCAGCCATGCAACTTGTGGTGGCTGACGCCGGCCCCTTGATCGCGCTCGCTGTAGCTAAGGTACTTCCTTTAGCGCTAAAACAGTTTGATTTTTACGTGCCACAAGCGGTGATGGATGAATGCGTGGCTGATATGTATTCCCCTGGCGCACAGGCGATTTTTGAAGCATCGAAGCAGGGCGGTTTTACCTTGATTCCCGATAGCGCCATTCAGGCGCTGGACAGTGCCTACGCCATGGGCTTGGGGTCGGGCGAGGTGGCAGTTTTAAGTTATGCCCATGCGCACAAGCAAGTAGCCTTGATCGACGAGCGCCGCGCCCGGCGCGTTGCCAAACAATTGGGCGTTGCTGTGGTGGGGAGCGGCGCGGTTTTGGTGGCCTTAAAAAACGCTAATGCCATTGGCAGCATTCAGCCAGCGCTCACAGCTTGGCAAGCGCATGGCTACTTTTTAGCACCTGAGCTAAAACAGCAATTGTTGGCGGCGGCTGGGGAGCTAATCTAACCTAAGCCAGCTTCTTCACCAGCACCTGCGACTTGCGGTCCCAGTTGTATTTGCGCTTACGGGCTTCAGGCAGCCAGTCCGGGTCCATCTGTACAAAGCCGCGCTTGATAAACCAGTGCATGGTGCGGGTGGTCAGCACAAATATGCTTTGCAGGCCAGCGGCTCTAGCGCGCTGCTCGATGCGTTTTAAAACCTTTTCACCATCGCCCTGGCCCTGGGATTGGGGTGACACAGTTAACGCTGCCATTTCGGCGGTT
>JANYED010000018.1 GCA_025363315.1 Polaromonas sp. | reverse complement strand
TGGTTTTGCTGCGTATTTGTGAAGCTGGCTTGCAAGCCGTTTGAGGGGTCGCTTGGGCGGCATTTAGGTCTGTAGCCCGACAATTACTTGTGTAAGCAGCTACTTATTTCATAGCGCCTTATTTCGCTTGAGGCTGTCAGTGTTACAGCTCAACCATGCCCTGCTTGGCCACCATGGCCTTGAACTCGCTGTCTGCATGGTTCCAGTCGACCACGTCAACGCAGATGGGCAGGTCTGAGTCTTCGAAGGCGCTTTTCAGGCGGCTGAGGGTGCGCAGAGTCAACGGCTCGGGCTGGATGATGGCCAGGTCAAGATCTGAGTATTTGCGGGGTGTACCTGCTGCGCGTGAGCCAAAAGCCAGCACGCGCGCCTGCGGTACGTGGTCGCTGAGGATGGCTTGTACCAGCGTCAGGTGTGCGGCTGGTAGCTTCACGCGCGCTGCGCTTGATACAGACCTAGTCATCAACGGACTGCGCTTTCAGCTGACTGATCAATTGGGCGCAGGCCGTGTCGAACAAGCGGGCTTTTGCGGCTACCTCCAGCGCAATGGGTGGGCTGTAGGTGTGGGATGTCATGTTGCGCGCCTCATGAAAGTCCCACCACGCCTCCACGTCATTTAACAAGCCATGCTTTGCGGCCAGCCTGTAGAGCTGGCGGCGTTGCATTAGTTCGGACTCTTGAATGGAGAGGTAATGCATCATCCAGCGGCGCAGCACTTTCCAGCTTTGTTCGTACACGACTTCAAAGTTCTGAATCACACCCGAGCGGGTAGTCTCTATCAGGTCAATGTCTGAACCCATTTGCACGCGATCATGCACAGCGATGGCGCGTTGCAGGGCGGCATGCGCTTTTTCTAGCTGATTCAGCGATACGGTCATAGCCGAAGTGTAAGGTGGTTGGGCATTGTTATTGCACTTGAATAAGCCCGCGTCTGCGCCCAACTGCCTCCCATGACTTTCTACCCGCTGGTTTTTATTGTTGCTGCGCTGCATGCCTTTGTGGGCTGGCGGCTGGTGCCTGAGCTGGCTGCGCCTTGGGGCTGGGTGCTGGGTGTGGGGCTAGTGTTGTCTGCGGTGCTGATGCCGCTGGGTTTGCTGGCCAGCCGATTAGCGGGGCGTTTTTTGCGCCAGCCGTGGGCTGACAGGCTAAGCTGGGTCGGGCTGCTGCTGATGGGGCTGTTCTCGTCGCTGCTGGTGTTGACGGTTTTGCGGGATGTGCTGCTGCTGTTGGCCTGGGGTGTTGATGCGTTTGGGCTGGTGGGTTTGCCGTTGGCGAGTATTCGCTCACTTACCAGACAAGCTACGCCGGTGCTGGCATTGCTCATCACGCTGCTGGGTTTTATGAATGCCCGGCGTACAGCCACGGTGGTGCGGGTTGATGTGCCGATGGCCGGGCTGCCCGCAGCGCTGCATGGTTTTACGCTGGCGCAGATCACCGACATTCATGTGGGGCCGACGATCAAGCGCGACTTTTTGCGGCGCGTTGTGGCCAAAGTCAACACGCTGGGTGCGGACGTGGTGGCCATTACCGGTGACCTGGTCGATGGCAAGGTGGCCGAGCTGGCGGGGCATGTGGCGCCGCTGGCGGGTTTGAAGTCGCGGCACGGCACGCTTTTTGTGACGGGTAACCACGAATATTATTCCGGCGCGCATGCCTGGATTGCCGAGCTGCGCCGCCTGGGCCTGACGGTGCTGATGAACGAGCATGTGGTTCTGTACCACGGCAAAGGTTTGGGTGTTGACGCGCAAGATGACTCGCAAACCGTTGCGCCGCTGGTGCTTGGCGGTGTGACGGACTACACCGCCCATCACTTTGATGAAACGCACCGCAGTGACCCCTCACTTGCCTTGCAGGGCGCGCCCGCCCATGCACTAGTGCGGGTGCTGCTGGCGCACCAGCCGCGCAGTGCCCAGGCAGCATCCGATGCGGGGTTTGACCTGCAGTTGTCGGGCCACACTCATGGCGGGCAGTTTTGGCCGTGGAATTTGTTTGTGCCGCTGCAGCAGCCTTTCACGGCCGGGCTTCACCGCCTGCAAAACCTGTGGGTGTACACCAGCCAGGGCACGGGCTACTGGGGCCCACCCAAGCGCTTTGGTGCACCGTCAGAAATCACGCTGTTGACGTTGGTCAAAGCGTGATGTGTTGCCTCATTCCAGTTCCCATTAGAAGCGAGAACAAGGCGCGAAGTCGCAGACAGTGCTGTAGCACGGCAAGACGAAGTAACGCAGTTATCGTTTTTAATGGGCGTTGGAATTAAGCGCCGTACTTTTTCAGCCAGTCATTGGCCAACTTTTGTGCGTACGTCGCGGCGGCTTTGTCGTAGCTGGGGCGGTAGTCGGCGTTAAAGCCGTGTTCAATGTTGGGGAAGACCACAATTTCTGAGCCGCTGCCGCTCTTGTTGACCAGCCCGCGCATTTTGGCGATGGTTTCCTGCTTCACAAATGCGTCAATGCCAGCATACAAGCCGAGCACAGGCACTTTGATTTTGTCGCCGTAGTCAATCGGGTCTTGCGGGCGCAGGGTTGGCTCTTTAAAACCGTCTAGCAG
>JANYED010000015.1 GCA_025363315.1 Polaromonas sp. | reverse complement strand
TGTCTACAGTGACGCAAGATGAGATTGACTTCATCATGGATCAGCTCAATAGCCGTCCGCGTAAGAGATTGCGGTTTAAGACACCTAAGCAAGTGTTCTTACAATCCTTTAAGCGTGTCGCAATTCGTCGTTGAATGCAAGCAATAGATATGTGTGCGAGCAGCTCCTGATTTAATAGCGATAAAAATCTCACTAACGCATCAGCTCATACTCACCGCCGCGCTCAAGGGCACGCTGGTAAGCAGGCCGGGCGTGGATTCGCTGCAAATAATCCATCAGTTTTGGGCGGCTGGCATCCAGCCCGCCGCGTGCGGCTGCTGCCTCGATGGGAAAGCTCAATTGCACGTCAGCCGCCGTAAAGTCATTGCCCACAAACCACTCGGCCTTGCCCAGCTCGGCCTCCAGGTAGTCGAGATGGGTGCTTATTTGCGGCATGATGAAACTGCTTTTGGCCTTGCCTGAAATCGCCTTGGCGATCGGTTTGACAAAGAACGGCATGGGTGATGTTTCAATCTTGTCGAACACCAGCTTGAGCAGCAGCGGCGACATCAGTGAGCCCTCGGCGTAGTGCAGCCAGTAGCGGTAGCGCAGGTAAGCGGGCAGTTGGCGCGTTGGGGCAAAACAGCCGTCGCCGTAGCGCTCTACCAAGTATTCAATGATGGCGCCCGACTCAGCCAGCGTTAAATCGCCATCTGTCAGCACCGGCGACTTGCCCAGCGGGTGAATCTTGCGCAGCTCGGGCGGGGCCAGCATGGTTTTTTTGTCGCGCTCGTAGCGTTTGATGTCGTATTCAAGGCCCATTTCCTCCAGCAGCCACAGTACGCGCTGGGAGCGGGAATTGTTCAGATGGTGGACAACAATCATGGCGGTTTCCTGTCAGTTCAAATTGCCATTGTGCATGTTGCCATCACATCTGCGGTTGTTTGATCCAGGCAGTAATATCGTCCACCGCCTGCTGTTCCATGCCAACGAAGCCGTGGTAGCCGCGTGGTTCGCAGGGGTCGCCGCTGGGCGGGCCGCCGCCTTTTACCAGCCAGAGTTTTTTAATCGGGGCTGCGCTCAGTGCCGCCACCACGCCAGACATCCCTCTGGCGGATGTCGCTCGGCAACCATCGTTTTTGTGGTGGTAGGTCAGCGTTGGCACCTTGATGGTGTCAACGCCTTGCTGCGACAGCACGCCAGTGCGCAAGTAAAGCAGGCCAGGGGCATAGCCCGAGCTTAAAACGATGCCGTCTACCACCTGGCCCTGGTCCAGGATGGCCGCTGCTGCGGCCGATATCGTGCCCCGGCTGGTGCCGACTAGCCACACCGGCAGCGGGCTGGCGGCGTGCAAGGCTTTTGCCACGGTCAGCACATCCTGGGCATGCTCTGCACTGCTGCGTATGTTTTGCGTCAGGTTGCGCATGTCGGTTGACAGCCCGAGCACCGCCACATTAATGCCCTTGGTGGCAAACAGCTCGCGAGTGCGCACCAGAAAGTTGTCAGACCGGGGCTGCGTGCCGTCGTACCCGATGCCGCCACTCCCGCCAGATATCAGTAAAACAGTGGCCGTGGCGTTCGCCCGTGGCATCCACCAGTAGCTAGTGGTCACGCCGCTGCGGGGGATGGGTACGCTGACCAGCTCGTCGGCAACGGTGCTAGTGGCCATAAAGAAACTCAAACTGATCAGCCACGCGCTAAAGAGGTTTTTCATGACTTGCCTTGTTTGAAAGCTACACCACAGGCTACACCACCACCGGCTCATGCTCAAGCATGATGCCAAAGCGCTCGTACACACTGGTTTGAATCGATTTGGCCAGCGTCATCACCTCGCCGCCCGTCACCGGATTGGCGCTGCCCCCCCGGTTGACCAGCACCAGCGCCTGGCGCTCGTACACGCCTGCGTTGCCAATGTGTTTGCCCTTCCAGCCACAAGCGTCAATCAGCCAGCCAGCAGCAAGCTTGACCGAACCATCGGCCAGCACATAGTGGACGATTTTGGGTTCACGCTCGATGATGTCGGCGCATTGCTCTGCGCTGACGGTTGGATTCTTGAAAAAGCTGCCCGCGTTGCCCAAAACCCGCCAGTCGGGCAGCTTGGCATGCCGAATGTCGCACACCCACTCATAAATTTGCAGCGCTGTGGGCTGGTCAATGTTGGCCTGTAGGCGTTTTTTCTCAATATCGGCGTAGCCCAGCACAGGTTTCCAGTTTTTGGGCAAGGCAAAGCGCACGTGGGTGATCAGCGCCTTGTCAGCCAGGCCATAACCCGACCTAGAGGCTTGGCTAGACACATGCTTGAACACTGAGTCACGGTAGCCAAAAGCGCACTGCGCGGCATTCAGGGTAAAGCGCTGGCCGGTCGTTAAATCAACGGCATCGAGCGACTCAAAACGGTCTTGTAGCTCAACCCCATACGCGCCAATGTTTTGTACTGGTGATGCGCCCACGCAGCCGGGAATCAGTGCCAAATTCTCCAGGCCAGGGTAGCCGTTTTGCAGTGTCCAGGCCACCAGGTCATGCCAGTTTTCACCCGCGCCGGCCTCCACAATCCATGCCTTGGCGGTCTCGCTGACC
>JANYED010000011.1 GCA_025363315.1 Polaromonas sp. | reverse complement strand
GCGCCTGAAGTGGCCATTTTGGGTGTGTGCAAGAGCAATATGGAGCCTGTGTGGGACGGCAAGACGTTTCAGCCGCGTTTGATGCTGCCGCTGTCGTTAACGTGGGATCACCGCGTGATTGATGGGGCTGCTGCCGCGCGTTTCAATGCGTATTTAGGCCAAATCCTCAGCGACTTCAGGCGTGTTCTGTTGTGACGACACTGGTTGTCGTTAAAAAAGCCGGTCAGGTTGTCATGGCGGCTGACACGCTGGTGACGTTTGGCGACACCAGCCTGCCGCACCGCTATGAAGCCAACAGCAAAATCTTCAAGGTCGACACGCCAGCGGGCATCAGCTATGTGGGCATGGCAGGTACCGTGGCGCATTTCCCAGCGCTGCGCAAGGCCATGGCGGCGCTGCCCAAGGCTGACTTGAAACTCAGTTCCAAAGACGAGGTGTACGACACGTTTTTAAAACTGCATCCGCTGCTGAAAGAAACGTTTTTTTTGCAAACGAAAGAAGACGACAACGACCCGTATGAGTCAATGCAGTTCACCGTGGTGATTGCCAACTCAAGCGGTATTTACGGCTTGTACAGCTACCGCGAGATTTTTGAATTCAAGGAATTTTGGGGCATCGGCTCAGGCCGCAGCTTTGCATTGGGGGCGATGCACGCCGCGTGGGGCAGTGCCAAAACCGCCAAAGAAGTCGCCATGGCCGGTATGCACGCAGGCTGCGAGTTTGACAAAAACTCTGGCGGCCCGATTGATGTTTACTCCGTTAAGTTGAAGGTTTGATCATGCTGGAAATAAAAGTACCTGATATTGGTGATTTTGATGAAGTCACCGTGATTGAACTGCTCGTCAAAGTCGGCGATACGATCAAGGTTGACCAAAGTTTGCTCACAGTAGAGAGCGACAAAGCGTCCATGGAGATCCCGTCGAGTGCAGCTGGCGTGGTGAAAGAGGTCAAAGTCAAGCTGGGCGACAAAGTCAAGCAGGGCTCAGTCGTTTTAAGCCTTGAAGGGGCCGATTCAGGCTCAATTCCAGTATCAAAAGTGGCTCCAGCCCAAGAAATACTTGCGCAGGCAGCTCCTGAAACCATAGCGTCATCCGTTCCAGTGACTGCTGCCAGTTTCGCCGGTACAGCTGACCTGGACTGCGACCTGCTTGTGCTGGGCGCAGGCCCTGGCGGCTACAGTGCGGCCTTCCGCGCTGCGGACTTGGGGCTTAAAGTCATTTTGGTAGAGCGTTACGCCACACTCGGCGGCGTGTGCTTAAACGTCGGTTGCATCCCGTCCAAAGCGCTGCTCCATGTTGCTGCGGTGATGGACGAGGTCAGCCACCTGGGCGCGCTGGGCATTGAGTTTGGCCCACCCAAAGTCAACATCGACACACTGCGCAGCCACAAAGACAAAGTCATCGGCAAGCTGACGGGTGGCCTGGCAGCGATGGCCAAAATGCGCAAGGTCACTACTGTGCGCGGTGTCGGCCAGTTTGTGGGTGCAAACCATCTGCAGGTTGAAGAAACCAGCGGACCGCAAGGTCAGGAAAAAACCGGCAAGTTCCAGACGATTGCATTTAAAAAATGCATCATTGCCGCTGGCAGCCAGGCTGTACGTCTTCCCTTCATGCCCGATGACCCACGTGTGGTTGATTCCACAGGCGCTTTGGGCTTAAAAGAAGTCCCCAAACGCATGCTGATTCTCGGCGGCGGCATCATCGGCCTGGAAATTGGCACGGTTTACAGTACGCTGGGCGCGCGGCTTGATGTGGTCGAAATGATGGACGGCCTGATGCAGGGCGCTGACCGTGACCTGGTCAAAATCTGGCAAAAAATGAATGCGCCACGGTTTGACAACATCATGCTCAAAACCAAAACAGTCGGTGCCAAAGCAACGCCCGCAGGCATCGAGGTAACGTTCGAATCAGCCGAGCTGGGCGGCAAGGCCCCAGAACCGCAAACCTACGACCTCGTACTGCAAGCGGTAGGCCGCACGCCCAACGGCAAAAAAATTGCCGCCGACAAAGCAGGTGTGGCCGTCACAGACCGCGGCTTCATCAACGTCGACATTCAAATGCGCACCAACGTGCCGCATATCTTTGCGATTGGCGACATCATCGGCCAGCCCATGCTCGCCCACAAAGCCGTGCATGAAGGGCACGTTGCTGCTGAAGTGATTGCAGGCGAGCTGCAAGGCAACAAAGAACTCGCCAGCGCAGCCTTCAACGCCCGCGTCATCCCAAGCGTCGCCTACACTGACCCCGAAGTCGCATGGGTCGGCCTGACAGAAGACGAAGCCAAAGCCAAAGGCATCAAGGTCAAAAAAGGTCTGTTCCCCTGGACTGCATCAGGCCGCGCCATAGCCAATGGCCGCGACGAAGGCGTCACCAAACTGCTGTTCGACGATTCACCCGAAGCGCGTGGCCACGGCAAAATCCTCGGCGGCGGCATGGTCGGCACGCATGCAGGCGACATGATCGGCGAGATTGCACTTGCCATCGAAATGGGTGCAGACGCGGTAGACATCGGCAAAACGATTCACCCGCATCCGACGCTAGGTGAAAGTATTGGTATGGCAGCTGAGGTGGCGCATGGCAGCTGTACGGATTTGCCACCAAGCAAGAAGTAGTTCGTTTACCTGCCCTATACCTGCACCGCATGCCTGAAGATTTCCCCTGGCGTGGTCATCCACACCTGGCCGCGGTCTCGGGCAGCGGCGACATGCTGCAAGGCACGCCGCAAGTGGCGCAGCCGGTAAGGTTGCCCAACAATGTAGGGGTGCAGGGCAATACCCATGACCAGCGGCGCAGAATCAGATGCTTGGGTTTGTTCAAGCATTTCGTCTAACTGGTCGATGATCATGTGCGCAAAATCTTTACCGTCCATCTGACGGGCGATGATCATCGGGATGTCATTGAGTTCTTGCGGGTAGGGCACAGCCCATAGTGCCTGACCACCTCGGGTACGCATGGGCATGGGCTGGTCGTCGTGGCACCAGTTGAGTGTGTAGCCGTAGCCAGTTTCGGCCAGCAGGTCGGGGGTATGCAAGCTTTCAGATATCCAGGGAGACAACCACCCGGCTACGGACTGGCCGCTTTCTTTTTGCATGCGGTCGCGGCATTCCAGCAGTAGCGTGCGTTCATCGGCTTCGCTTAAAGCCCCTTGGCGTTCTGCGTTACTGTGCCCGTGGCCTACCAGCTCGTCGCCACGCGCCACGTAGGCTGCCACCAGCTCGGGGCAGTGGTCGTACAGCGCGGTGTTGATGAGTGCCGCCGCCGGCAGCCCCAGGCTGTCAAACAGGTCCAGGCAGCGCCAGGCGCCTACCCGGTTGCCGTACTCTTGCCAGCTGTAGTTCAGTACGTCAGGTTGCGGGCTGGCTGGGCCTATGCCTGCGCCCATGCCTTCGCCAAAGGCAAAGTGCTCGATGTTAAAACCTAGGTGCACCGCAAGCCCTGCGCCGTTTGGCCAGCGGTAGGTTTTGCGATTGTGAATGCCTTGGTAGTCGAAGCGGCCATGCTCAGGCAGCAGGCCGGTGTAGATCGCAGCCATTGACTAAAGAACAGCCAAACCAGCGCGCACCAGCAGCCATTCGGCGCTGTCGTTCCAGACGTCCATGTGCGTGATCAAACCACCTTTGACCACATAGCGGTCAACATAGCGATTGCCTTCAAACGGCGTGCCGTCTGGCCACTCGCCGTACAGCGTGCCCAGGCTGTAAACCACAAACTCATCAGGCGTTGCACCGTTGGCGCTTGCCATCACTGTTTCGGTGCGCTCGATTCGTTTTTTCACCCATTTGTAGCGTGATGCGTTGAACTTGGTGCACTCGGCGGGTGCATTCATGGCTCGCCCGCCAGTGAACAAAATCTTCAGGTCTGGCGCTGTGTAGCGGCTGGCGGCGACTGGGTCAGGCAGCATAATGAGGCGCAGGAATTCATTGACAAGCGCTACAGCGCTGGTTGTGTCATATGGTGTGGCGGTAGCGGTGGTCAAACTCATTCTCCTGCGGTGTTTAGGTTTTTATCTTAGGTGATCACCTCAACATTGGCCAGCTTGGCTACGCTTTTCCAGGTGTCGATTTGCGAATTGATCAGCTGCACAAACTCACCGCCCACCACGGCGTTTTTGCGAGGCAGGGTTTGCAGCTCTTCCAGCCGCGCGGCAATGTCGGGCTTGGCCAAAATTTCGGGGATCAACGCCGTCAAGCGAGCAACGATCGGTGCTGGCAAGCCCTTGGGCGCAGTCAAACCCAGCCACTGCGAACCAGTGAGCTTGGGAAAGCCCAGCTCCGCGAATGTTGGGATGCTGGCCAGAGCAGGCAAGCGATTTGGCGTTGACACCGCCAGCGCCCGCAATGAGCCCGCTTTGAGCTGGGCCACGTTGGTGGTAACAAGGTCCAGCACGCTGTCGATCTGCCCGCCCAGCAAGTCCTGCATGGCAGGCGCGCTGCCTTGGTAAGGAATGTGGTCATGGTTAGGCGCTTTGCCTTCAATCTTCAGCATTTCACCAAACAGGTGATTGGCCGAACCGATACCCGATGAGCCGTAACGCACCGGCCTGGTTTTGGCGGCCGTCAGGTACTGATCCAGCGTCTGGAAGGGCGACTGCGCGCGCACCAGCAGCACCATGGGCGCTTCAACCAGCATGCCGATATGAGAGAAGTCGTTCACCGGGTCAAACGGCATCGTCTTGCGGGTCGCCGTGGCGTAAATGTGCACAGAAGCGTGGCTGACCAGCAGGGTGTAGCCGTCTGCGGGCTGCTTGGACACGTAATCAGTACCGACCAAACCACCAGCACCCGCACGATTTTCAACAATCACCGTCTGGCCAAGAGCCTGTGACAAGTGCGGCGCCATCATGCGCGACACGGTGTCAACCAAGCCGCCGGGCGGGAACTGCGCTACGAGCCGAATCGGGCCGCGTGCAGGCCAGACGCTTTGGGCGCGGACGAAGGCGGGCGCTGCGATGAGAGATGCGCCTGCGGCGAGTACTTGACGACGTTTTATGGGTGCTCCAAAAAAAGTGAAAGGCTGCGGTGGCGACAATCAAACGGCCTACGGGTTTAAACCATCAACAACGAAGACCTGCGTGAGCAGCAACTTGTATGCCAACTGCGCTTGGGGTTTGCAGGTCGTTATAGTGATAAAAAATTTGACGGAGCGCATCGATGCAAAACATAAAAACTGACTACCTGATCATTGGCGCTGGTGCTGCCGGCATGGCCTTTGCTGACACGCTGCTGGACCAAAGCGACGCGCACATCACCATCGTGGACCGCCGCAGCCAACCCGGCGGCCACTGGAACGATGCTTATTCCTTTGTCACGCTGCACCAGCCATCGGCTTTTTATGGTGTCAATTCAACCGAGCTGGGCAGCCGCCGCAAAGACGACACTGGCCCGAACAGCGGTTTGTACGAGCTGGCCAGCGGCGCTGAGATCAACACCTACTTTGACAAGGTCATGCAGCACAGGCTGTTGCCCAGCGGCCGCGTCAGCTATTACCCCATGAGCAATCACGTTAGCCATGACGCCGTCAACGTCGACGGTGATGGGCAGAACATATGTCACATTGTGTCGCTGCTGTCAGGCGCAAAAACCACCGTCACGGTACGTCAAAAAACAGTCGATGCGACCTTGTTTTCACCCAGCGTGCCAGCTACCCACACGCCTAAATTTGCCGTTGCGGATGGCGCGCGCCTGCTCACGCCCAATGCCTTGCCGCAACTCTGGCTGCAACGCTCCGGCCAAGCTATCCCCCAGCAGTTTTGTGTGGTGGGCGCCGGTAAAACGGCGATGGATGCCGTCATTTGGCTACTGCGTAACGGTGCAGCGCCTGATGCCATTAGCTGGGTCGTGCCGCGCGACTCGTGGCTCATCAACCGCCTGCAAACCCAGCCAGGCGTTGAGTTTTTTAATCACAGCACGGGCGGCGAGGCGGACAAGCTGGCTGCTTTTGCCGAAGCAACGTCAATCGACGACGCTTTTCTGAGGATGGAGGCGACCGGCCAGATGTTGCGCATCGACACCAGCCGCATGCCCACCATGTTCCATTACGCCACAGTGTCGGTGGGCGAAGTAGAACTGCTGCGCAGCGTTACCAACGTGATTCGCAAAGGCCCCGTGCAAGCCATTGAACCCGATGCGCTGGTGATGGCTGAAGGCCGCGTGGCGATGACATCCGGCACCTTGTACATTGACTGCACGGCATCAGCGGTTGACAAACAGTCAATTCAGTCCGTGTTTCAGGGTAGCCGCATCGCGTTGCAACTGCTACGCGCGCCGCTGGTGGTGCAAAGCGCCGCACTGACGGCTTTTATTGAAGTTCACGGCGGCGACGATGCGCATAAAAACCAGTTGTGCACCCCCGTGCCTTTCCCAAAAAACCTGGCGGGCTTTGCGCGCGCCACCCAAGTCAGCATGATGAACCAATTTGCCTGGTCGCAAGACAAGGCGTTGCGCCAGTGGATGCGTGAATCGCGCCTGGATGGTTTTGGCAAGATGGTCGCTGAGGTCGACAAGCTTGATGCCGACAAGCAGGCGATATTGGCGCGGCTTCGCGGCAACGCCATGGCGGCGATGGCAAACATGCCAAAGCTGATAGGCGAGCAATAAAACGGATTGTTTGAAAGCGTTTTAAGAGAAAATATCTTGTTCGCCCAATAAATACGGGCGCGAGCAGCTCCTAAAAATATAGCACATGCTTCACGGCCGAACACCCGGCGCTTCAACCGGCATGCCCTTGGCGCGCACGGCCAGATGCAGTTCCAGCTCAACAAATGCTTGCGAGCCATAAGCAAACGGCTCGGCGCGCACGCCAGTCATGCAGTTACGCAGGCGGCGTTGCAATGAGCCAAGGGCTTGCCATTCCAGCCGGTATACCGGGTAGCCGGTAGGGTGGGCCTGCGGTATCTGGCTGCTGCCTAGCCTGCCGCCCGCGTTGCTGTCATGGCACTGGGCGCAGGAAAGGTTGAGCTGGCCCATGCGCTGGGTGTAGCGCTGCTGGCCCTGCTGGCGGTAGCTGTCCAGCCGCGTATCGTCAGGTGGTGCAACCGGCATGCCGCGGGACTGGTGGGCGACATAGCTTTCCAGGCTGAGCAAGTCCTGGCTTTCAAAACGCAGCGGTTCAACCTGCTGGTGTTTTTGGCGGCACTGGTTGATGCGCTGGCTCAGAGTGACGGGGCGCAAGAGCTGATCGTCAAAAGCCGGGTAGCGTGCTGCTACGCCTTTCATGCTGCTTGGGGTGTGGCAACTGGCGCAGCTTTTTTGACTCTGCGATGCTGGCGTTTGCCACAGAGTCTCGCCGTCTTTGACCCACAGCATGCCGGGATTCAAGGTGTCGTCTTTTTGCATGGCCTGGGTTGATGCAGCCATGAATTGCGCTCCTGAAAGACGTTTGTCTGGGGCGGTAACGCTTTCGCAATGGGCGCGAGCAGCTCCTAAAAGCAGAGCAACCAGCAACCAATAGCGCATCAAGCCGCAACGCTCAAGGTGATGTTTTCAGTCTGGCTGAACCCGTTGTCACCTTCCCATGTCAGTGCCAGCGTACCGCTCTCAGTGGCAACTGTATGAAAGGCCAGATACGGATTGGCCGACACGGCAGAAAACATTTCAGCGCTGAAAACCAGCTCACCGTTGTAGCGGCAATGAAAGCGCTGGATGATGTTGCGCGGCATGACTTTGCCGCTGTCGTCAGGCCTAAAGCCCGTTTCCATCGGGTGACCAATCGTGGCGCGGATTTCAATCACTTCGCCGCGTTTGGCCGTTTTGGGAGCGTTGATAAGAGTTCTAGCCATGATTGTTCCAGCGCCGGGCCGCCGCAAGCAGTAACACCGCCCCCGCGGGGGGCAGAGTATTACACGACGTGAACAGCGTGGGGGTCACGTTTCTGCCTCAATGCAAGCTGCCAGCGTCACGATCACCTCTACCGTGTGCGACCAAAATGTGCCGTCACTCATATGCGCCACCGCCACCAGTTTTTGCGTGGTGGCCAGCCGGATTCGCGTGCTGACGTCGGCCTTGCCGTAACGCTCACCGAGCGTGAACTTCACCACCTCGCGCTGCGGGTTTTTCTCATTGAAGACGGCAATCGATTTGACATGATTGGCCGCCGTCATGGGGCTGTCAACCGACACGGTGATAGGCACCACATTGCCGTTGTCGACCAGCTCGGCAATGTCAAGTTTGACTTTGTCTTCGGTGACTTTTTTGCCTGCCGCGTAACTTGCCACAGCCGCCGCGAGTTCGTTGTCCTGAGCCAGTGCAGGAAGTGCAGGAAATGCAAGTGTCGAAGCAGCCAATGTTGTTGCCACCAGCACAACCTGCCTGCGGCCGACTTGGGCAGGGGTCGGATTGATTGTCATGGTTTAAGCGTCATGGTTTAAGCGTCATGGTTTCAGCGTCACTGTTTCAGTGTCATCAAATAAGCCACCACATCTTCAATCTGCTGGGCTGCCAGTAGCGGCTGGCCTTGCACGTTTTTAGCCACTTGCGTCAAACCCTCTGTGCGGTAGTAGGCCGGCATGATGGTGTCGGGATTGATGCGTTTGCTGTCGGCCAGCCGCAGCCGCAACTGGCCTTCAGACCAGCGGCTGCCTGCGCCTGCCAGGTTGGGTGCTAAGTTACCCTGAAAGCGCTCTTCCGGCAGCGGACCGTTGTGGCACAACGGGCACAAGCCGACCTGTCGATTGCCAACGATGGTGCGGCCTCGCGCTGCGTCGCCAGGGGCGCCAGTTAGTGAGACGGGTATCGCGTCGCCCACCACCTCGTAACCCGCAGCTAGGGCAACTGCAAATGCAGGCACGCACAGCAACAAAATTGCCACGCCTTGCCGAATTGCCATCTTCATTTTTAAGCCCGTTTCAAGCTTTGGTTCTTTAGCGGCAAGTCGCGAATGCGCTTGCCAGTCGCGGCAAAGATCGCGTTTAGCACTGCGGGTGCAGCCACAGCAATCGTCGGCTCGCCAACGCCGCCCCAAAAGCCGCCAGACGCAACAATCACGGTCTCGACCTTGGGCATATCAGCCAGTTTTAACATTTGGTAGGTGTTGAAGTTCTCCTGCTCCATCCGGCCATCTTTCACCGTGCATTCGCCGTACATCAGCGCGCTCAGCCCGTAGGCAAAGGAGCCTTCGACCTGCGCTTCAATTTGCTGCGGGTTGACGGCGTAGCCGCAGTCGGTCGCCGCCACAATCCGGTGAATTTTGACCTCACCCGCATCGCTGACCGACACTTCGGCGCAAGCCGCGACATAGCTGCCATAGCCCATGGTTTGCGCAATGCCTTTGAAGACTTTTTGGCCATTCACATCGGGCGCTGGCTTGCCCCAGCCGCCGCGCTCGGCGGCGGCATTCAGCACCGCCAGATGCTTGGGATGGTTAGCCATCAGCTTGCGGCGCAGCGCCAGCGGGTCTTGCCTGGTGGCCAGCGCAATTTCGTCGATGAACGATTCGAGATAAATCGCGTTCTGGTTTAAATTTACCCCGCGCCAAAAGCCGGCTGGCACATGCGTGTTGCGCATGGCGTGGTCGACCAGCAGGTTGGGAAAGCTGTAGCCAATAGATGCCTCAGGCCCGGACGGGTTCAGGCCCTGAAACTGAGTGGGGTCTTTGCCGTTGACGATGTTTTGTGGGGCCACGGTGGCCAAAATCGACTGCCCTGAAATACGCATGTGCAGGCCGGTGATGTTGCCCTGCGCGTCCAGCCCGGCCGTCAGTTTGCACTGCGTAACGGGATGGTAACGGCCGTGCAGCATGTCTTCCTCACGGCTCCACAGCATTTTGATGGGCGTGCCGGGCATCTCTTTGGCAATGGCAACCGCCTGGCGCACATAGTCGGTCTGGCCACGCCGTCCAAAGCCGCCGCCCAGATGGATTTTGTAGACATCGCACTGGGTTTGGGGCAAGCCTGCGGCTTCAGAACATGCAGCCAGCGCCGCCTCGCCGTTTTGCGTGGGGCACCAGACTTCGCAGCGGCTGGGCGTCCATTTTGCGGTGGCGTTCATCGGCTCCATGGTCGCGTGGTTTTGGTAGGGGTACGAGTACACCGCTTCAATTTTTCTGCTGCTGGCGGCAATAGCTGCCTTGGCGTCGCCGTTTTCATTGCCCATGACGGCGTCTTTGGCATCAAGCCCCGCTTTTAAAACAGCGGCAATCGTTTCGCTCGAGACCTTCTCGTTCGGGCCGTTGTCCCAAAAGATGGGCAGCGCGTCGAGTGCCGATTTGGCGCGCCACCAGGTGTCGGCCACCACGGCCACCGCGCTGTCGCCAACGCGCACGACTTTTTTGATGCCTGGGCGTTTTTCAATCGCGGCGGCGTCAAAGCTTTTTAGCTTGCCGCCAAACACCGGGCAATCCTTGATGGCAGCATTTAGCATGCCGGGCAGCATCAAATCGCAGCCGTAAATTTGCTTGCCGGTGGTTTTGTCAACCGTGTCCAGCCGCGCCAGGCGCTTGCCGGCCAGCTTCCAGTCTTTCGGGTCTTTGAGGGTGATGGCGGTTGGCGGCGCGACTTTGGCTGCCGCGACTGCGACTTGGCCGTAACTCGTTTTGCGGCCCGACGGCGTATGGGTGATGACGCTGCTGGCAGCCGTGCATTCAGCAGCCGGTACCTTCCACTCATCTGCTGCAGCTTGCACCAGCATCATGCGGGCGGCTGCGCCGCCTTTGCGCACATAGTCGTTCGACTGGCGTATGCCCTGGCTGCCGCCGGTGCCAAAGTTGCCCCAGACGCGGGCGCGTGCCAGGTTTTGGCCAGGCGTGGGGTATTCGGTGGTGACTTTGGCCCAGTTGGCGTCCAGCTCTTCGGCCACCAGTTGCGCCAGGCCGGTCAACGTGCCCTGGCCCATTTCAGACCTGGCAATGCGGATGATGATGCTGTCGTCGGGTTTGACAACGACCCAGGCATTGACCTCAGCGGGCATGGCGCCTTGTGCCAGTGCGCTGCCAGCCAGCGGAATGTGAAAAGCCAGCACCAGACCGGTCGATGCGGTAGTTTTCATAAAGCCGCGACGTGACAGCTTGCCTGTTGGCGTCAACGCAATCGTGTGATCGTGGTTTGTCATATTGATCATGTGGTGCTCCCTTAGGTCGTGGTTCCATCAGCGTGAACAATCGCCAGCGCGGCGCTTTTGGTTGAGCCTTGGGCAACGGCTTTGATGCCGGCGCGTACCCGGTTGTAGGTGCCGCAGCGGCAGATATTGGTCATGGCTTCGTCAATGTCTGCATCGGTCGGATTGGGTTTGGCTTTGAGCAAAGCTGTCGCTGCCATCAGCATGCCGCTTTGGCAGTAACCGCACTGCGGTACATCCAGCGCAGCCCAGGCTTTTTGCAGCGGGTGAGATCCGTCAATAGACAGGCCCTCAATCGTGACGATTTTTTCTTTGACGTCAACGGTTGACACCGGCCGCACGCAGCTGCGGGTCGGCACGCCGTCAATATGCACCGTGCAGGCCCCGCATTGGGCGATGCCGCAGCCGTATTTGGTGCCGGTCAGCCCAAGCTGCTCTCGTATCACCCACAGCAGCGGCGTGTCTGGCTCGGCTTCAAAGTCTCTGACCTTGCCATTGACGTTCAGTTTTGTCATCGTTGTCTCCTGGTGGGTTTTATGCGGGGCCTCATCACCCCGGATTGGTACTCCCGAATACTATTGCAAAAGCCGGATTCAGGTGCAAACCCGATAGGCAGGTGGCGTCGTTTGTTCAAGAATGCAATTTACACCCTGGAGATGACATGTCAGCAGCTCAACCTGCGGCGCCCGCCGAAGTCACATTCACCCGCCGCCGCTTTAACCTCATGGCCACAGCATCAGCGGCTGCAGCCGCCAGCACGGTAGGTGCCCCGCTGTTTGCACAAAACGCCTGGCCCAACAAACCTATCCGCATCATCGTGCCTTACACTCCGGGCGGCTTTACTGACCAGATGGCGCGCATCGTGCAAGTCGGCCTGCAAAACCGGCTGCAGCAAACCGTGACGGTGGACAACAAGCCCGGCGCCAACAGCATCATTGGCGTTGACCTGCTGGCCAAAGCGCCCGCCGACGGCAGCACGTTTGCAGTGGTGATTGCTGCCTACGCAGCCAACACCACGTTGTATTCGACCCCAACGGCCAAGCTGCCGTACAACCCGCGCAAGGACTTGACTGGTGTGTCTTTGCTAGGAATTTCTCCACTACTCGCTGCTATCAATAACGATGCGCCGTTTAAAAACGCCAGGGAGCTGATCGCTTACGCACGCGCCAACCCCGGCAAGGTCGCTTTTGGCTCGTCGGGCAACGGCTCAGCCGCGCACCTGACGAGCGAGCTGCTCAAGTCATTGACCAAAACCTACATGGTGCACATTCCATACCGGGGCGCGGTGCCGGCGCTGACCGATTTGATGGGTGGGCAAATCCAGTTGTTTCTGGACGCCGCCACCGGGCTGATCACCCAGGGCAAGGCGGGCAAGGTGCGTTTGATCGGTGTGGCCAGTGACCGCCGCCTGCCCGCGGTGCCAGACGTCCCCACGTTTATGGAGCAAGGCATACCTGGTTTGGAAGGCTTTACCGGCAGCACCTGGGCCGGCATGCTGGCCCCTGCAGCGACGCCCAAAGACATCGTCAAGCGCATGTCCGATGAAGTTGGCAAAATTATCAAAAGCGATGAAACCCGCGCCCGGCTCGATGCGATGGGCACCATTGCCGCTGGCGGCAGCCCGGAGGAGTTTGACGCGTTCATCGCGCTTGAGACCGCCAAGTGGGCCAAAGTCATCAAGGACGCTGGCGTGAAAGCCGATTAGCAGCCAAGCCGCGCGACTTGTACGTTTACTTTGCGCACTGAAAATGCCTTTTGAACCTGTCATTGACATAATAAAATGGCCTGTAGCCCAATGGATACGGGTGCAAGCAGCTATTGTATTAATAGTACTTTCCAGCCTGCTGCAAGCTGCCGTGGCTCAAGGCGTGCGGCCAGAGACGCTCGCCAGTGGCTTGCAAAACCCATGGGCGGTGGCTTTTTTGCCAGACGGGCGCTTTTTGGTCAGTGAACGTGCGGGGCGGCTGCGGGTCGTTGAGCCGGGCGGCAAAGTCGGGCCCGCAGTTCAGGGCTTGCCAGAGGTTGCATCTGGCGGGCAGGGCGGTTTGCTTGATGTGCTGCTGGACGCAGATTTTGCCAACAACCAGGTTTTGTACTTTTGTTTTTCCGAGCCGGGTGCAGGGCAAACCAACAGCACGGCGCTGGCCAGAGCAACCCTGAGTGCCGACCTGACACGGCTGGGCGATGTCAAAGTGATCTTCAGCCAAAAGCCCAAATTTGCCAGCAGTTTGCACTTTGGCTGCCGTATTGTTGAAAGCCGCGCGCGCGGGCTCAATGCAAAAGTTGATGGCAAGGCAGACGGCAAGCTGTTTTTGATGCTGGGCGAGCGATTTTCGCGTGCGATGGATGCGCAATTGCTGGGCAACCACCACGGCAAAACTGTTCGCATCAACAAAGACGGCAGCGTCCCGCCTGACAACCCCTTTTTGAACCGGGCCGGGGCGCTGCCCGAAATCTGGAGCTACGGCCACCGCAACCCACAAGGTGCCACGCTGGCGCCCGACGGCACGCTGTGGATGCACGAGCACGGCCCGCAGGGCGGTGACGAAATCAACCTGCCACGTGCGGGTGGCAATTACGGCTGGCCAGTTATTACTTATGGCGAAAACTATGGCGGCGGCAAAATTGGGGACGGCCTGACGGCCCAAGCTGGCATGGAGCAGCCGCTGCACCACTGGACGCCTTCAATAGCGCCGTCGGGCATGGCGTTTTTAACCAGCGACCGCTATGGCAAAGCCTGGCAGGGCAACCTGTTTGTGGGTTCGCTGAAGTTTGCCTACCTGAACCGGATGGAGCTAAGCGCCCCCTACAGCGGCACCGTGCTGCGCGAGACCAAACTGCTGGGGGAGATGGGCGAGCGCATTCGTGATGTGCGCCAGGGCCCGGATGGCTTGCTGTATGTGCTGACCGACAGCAGCAACGGCAAGCTGATTCGGCTGGTGCCAGCGCCTTAGTTAGCCGCTTTATCCGCGGCTGGCGGCGTGGTGGATGGCTGCACCCTGCGCGCACCGTCAAAGCGTTGCGCCCAGTAGCTCATCGACATGTTTTCAACCCGCACTTCACCGCCGGGCTTGGGGGAATGGATAAAGCGGCCTTCCCCAACATAAATGCCTACATGGCTAAAGGCGCGGCGCATGGTGTTGAAAAACACCAGATCACCGGGTTTAAGCTCTGATTTGTCAATGTTTTGCGTCGCCGCAGCCTGCTGCTCAGCGCGGCGCGGCAGCACCAGGCCAATGGTTTGCTCGTACATCGACCGCACAAAGCCGCTGCAGTCAAAACCGGTTTCGGCTGTGTTGCCGCCACGCCGGTAGGGCACACCCAAAAACCCCATCGCATTGACAACCAGCTCGGACGCTTTGGTGCCTACCGACTGCCTGACCTGGTCGATCTGGCCCATGAGGCCTTTTTCGGCCAGCATTTTGTCGAGGTCGTCGCTGGGCGCAGCATGTGCGCTTGCTGCCAAGAGCGCGATAGTTATCAGGCTAGAAAGATGGGTTTTATAGCGCATGGCCCGCAGGATACTTGATAAACCATGCGGTGGTCAACCTGAAGTTGTTTCTTGAAGATGCTGGTAAACGGTTGATTTGTAAAGTATTAAGCGCGCTGAAGGGGTATTTCGATCAAGTCTGAAGGGTTATGCGTGCGGGCAGACCTGAGCCCGCCTAAAACCGGCCTGCATACCCTTTAAACGAAGAAAAGGCGCCGAAAAGCGCCTTTTTACCTGTCAAATAGGCCTACAGCCCAATCAATACGGGCGCAAGCAGCTATAAAAAATATAGCGATCGCGGACCGCCGCTGCCGCTGAAACCCTTAAAAGTTGTAACGCAAGCCAAGGCTGGTGTTGCTGACTTTCTCGTTGCCAGTGCCAGCAAACTTCATGCGGTACTCGTCATACTGCAGCACCGCCGACACGCTTGGCGTGAAAGCGTATTCAGCGCCGATGCCATACGACAGGCCCCACTTGCTTTCCTTGCCTGGCACGATGCCTGACGCCGGATTGGTCGACACGTCGGTACGACCGTAGGTGGTGCCAATTTTGCCCAGCAGATTGAAAGCCGGGCTCAATGGCGCCTTGCCGATTAGGCTCACGCTGTAGCCTTCCGCCCGGGTGCTGCCGCCAGCGCGATTGATGCGGTCAAAGTCGGTGTAACCCAACTCCACGCCAAAGTTGTTGTTGAAGTAGCCACCGCCATAAATGCTGTAAGCGTTTTTGCGGTTCTCTGATGCAAAGCCGCCCGCTCCGTTGTTCAACCGGTAGTTCGACTGCCCGGCGTTAAAACCAAGGTAAGTGCCGCCCGGTGCGTACATTGAGTTTCCCCGGGTAGATGTCGACGACATGCTGCTTTGGGCCTGTGCGCCACCGGCCATAGCCAGGGTTAAAGCTGCCAAGGTGGCGGATAGTTTGTGTGCGTTTTTCATGATGCATCCTTTTTGATGAGTGAATGATGTGTTGGAACAGGCAGAAATAAAATTCACGATTCAATGTATCCAAAATGGTGCGTTTGTCTTGTAGTCAGGCTTGTGCTGGGGTTGTAGGACAGCGCTGAATGTACCGGTAAGGTGCTGAGCAAGGCACTGACAGTCATAGCCTGGCGAACAACCGAGCACGCCAAGTAACCTATCAAAAGGCCGAGCGTCAAGGCTGTCGCCGCGCGCAAGCCAACCAGCAGCAGGGCGGGGATAAAAAACAGCCCGAAAGTCAAACCCGCGCTGAATACCGTGGGCGAGCAAATCAGGGCGCACGCCTCGCTGTGGCGGTCTGCATGCCAGCACAATTACAGCGCCGCCATACACCCCAAAATCAGCGCTGTAGGCCGTTTTGCTGTGCGTGAGCGACAGCAGGGCCATTTCAGCGGCCGGTCGCGTCCACTGGTCGGCTGGCTTCAAACAAAAACCAGGTGCGGCGTTCTGATTCGTCGATGTAGTTTTCAATCAGGCTGGCGGTGGCGATGTCTTTGCTGTCGTCGCACACGCTGTGCGCCTCGCGCAGGCGCGCGGTGACTGTTTTGTTGTCCTCGCACAGCTCGGCCAACATGGCAGATGGTTCCACATATTCCGCATCGTTGTCGACGATCCGTTGGGTCCGGCTGATGTGGCCGATTGAGCGTAACGTGTTCCCACCCAGTTTGCGAATGCGCTCGGCAATCGGGTCGGCCATGGCATAAATCTGGTCGGCCTGCTCGTCGAGCATCACGTGGTAGTCGCGAAAGTGCGGGCCAGACATGTGCCAGTGAAAGTTCTTGGTTTTTAAGTAAAGCGCAAACACGTCGGCCAGAATGCCGTTCATGGCGGCTGTCACGTCTTTGGTGGCAGCGGCTTTCAGGTCGGTCGGAGTGCGAAGTGGCGCGACTTGCAGTTTTAGGGCAGTTGATTTGGGCATGGCGTTGGTTTCCTGGGTGGTAAGTGAAGCCTTTATTGGCGCATTTTTGGCGCTGGCTGGCTGTAGGTTGTTGCGCCGTTTCGTCCGCCGCCAATGCCTTGCCTAGGTGTTGGTAGTTCGTTTGGCGGCACGTCGCGGCCGTACCTTGACGCTTGAGCTTGCGAACACCCTTGCACCGTTTGCCAACATACGGCGCTGGCTAGAACATTCACCGGCGAGATCTTCAACTTTTGCTGGCACATCACTTTTCGTTGCCGGTGGTTCAGCTTGGCCCAAGGATATGTCCATCAAGCAGGGCACATACAGTGTGTCGGATGAACGGCGGGCAGTGCTGCGCGATCGGCCGCTGGCACTGGCGTACACAAAGCAGCGCCTTGCGCAATGGCAAGGCTCGAATAACCATGGTCGATGACCTTACCCGGTCGATGGCCTCGCCGTAACCCAATTTTCTCAAGCGCTGGTTGCGCCTAGGCTGACTGAGCCGTGACGGCAGGCTGATGGACCAACCGGCCATGACCCATCGTCAGAACGGCTAAAACAGCACCCGGCTGCGAATTGTCCCCGCCACATCAGCCAGTTTGGCCAGCGCCACATCAGAATGTGCAGCGTCAATGTCAATCACCACATAACCAATGTCGCCGTGCGTTTGCAGGTACTGCGACGCAATGTTGATGTGGTTGGCGCCAAACACGGTGTTGATTTGCTGCAGCACACCGGGCACGTTGCGGTGGATGTGCAGCAGCCGGTGCATGCCGGGGTGAGCGGGCAGGGCTACCTCGGGGAAGTTGACCGACGAGGTCGATGTGCCGTTGTCCGAGTACTTGGCCAGTTTTTCCGCCACTTCAATGCCGATATTTTCTTGCGCCTCGATGGTTGAGCCGCCCACGTGGGGCGTCAAAATCACGTTGTCCAGCCCGCGCAGGGGCGACTCAAACGCTTCCTTGTTGCTGCTTGGCTCCAGCGGGAACACGTCAATTGCCGCGCCCAGCAGGTGTTTGGCTTTCAACGCGTCGGCCAGCGGATCAATTTCTACCACCGTCCCGCGCGATGCGTTGATCAGCACGCTGCGGCGCTTCATCGCGGCAATTTGCGCCGCGCCCATCATCCACTGGGTACTGGGCAGCTCGGGCACATGCAGGCTGACCACATCCGACATCGCCAGCAAATCGTTCAGCTCCGAAATCTGTTTTGCATTGCCGAGCGCCAGCTTGGTCACCACGTCATAAAACACCACCTGCATGCCCAGGCCCTCGGCCAGCACCGACAGTTGCGTGCCAATCGAGCCGTAACCCACAATTCCCAGCGTCTTGCCGCGAATTTCAAACGAGTTGTCGGCGGATTTAAGCCAGCCGCCACGGTGCGCCACGGCGCTTTTTTCAGGCACGCCGCGCAGCAGCAAAATCGCTTCGGCCAGCACCAGCTCGGCCACTGAACGGGTGTTTGAGTATGGTGCATTAAAGACCGCCACCCCGAGCTCACGCGCTGCATCCAGATTAACCTGGTTGGTGCCAATGCAAAAGCAGCCAACGGCAGACAGCTTGTGCGCATGTGCAAAGACATCGGCGGTGAGCTGTGTGCGCGAGCGAATGCCAATAAAGTGCGCGTCAGCGATTTTGGCCAGCAGCGCATCGCCCTCGAGCGCGCCGCTAATGCTTTCAATGTTGCTGTAGCCCGCAGCTGTCAGTACTTTGACAGCAGAAGGGTGGATACCCTCCAGCAGCAGGAACTTGATGTGGGCTTTGTCGAGTGAGGTTTTGGTCATGCGCTCAAGTATCAGTCATACGGCGGTGGTTCAAGCCGCTCAAAACGGTTTGCCCTTGACGCTGGCCCAGAGTTTTTGGGCCATGCTGCCGATCTGGGCTTTGACGCTGCGCACCGCACGCCAAAGCGCTGAGCTGCGCACTTGCGCCAGCACTCGGTCTTTCCAAGCCTTCCATGGGGTGTAAATGCGGGCAAACCAGGTCAGTCGCATCAGCGCTGGCTGGGTCAGTTGAAAAAGCCGCGCGGCAATCGCCGTGCCGGTCACTTTGGCCGCAATGATCAACCCCAAGCCAATGGCTGGATGCCCTTGACTAAACAGGTACAGAGCCAGCAGCTTGACGGGTACCAGCGAGGCCACAGGCACCCCAAACGCCAGCAGCGCAGCCCAGGGCGGCAGGCCGCTTATGAAGCCCTCTAGCCGGGCCCAAAACGGCAATTTAGCCAGCTTGGCAAATACGCGCGCCAGCGGCTCCCAGCCCCATTCTTCAAACAGCAGCACCAGCAAAACGGGCGCCAGCAACAGGTTGCGCAGGATTATTTTGAAACGATTCACCTTTGCCAAATGGTGATTTGTCAGCAAAATTTCAAGCCAGGCGGGAAAAAAGCCTGCAGCCCAATAAAATCGAGCGCGAGCAGCTTCTTATTTAATAGCGTGGTGTCTGGGCGATGCGTCACATCACCTTTGACAGCTCCGTCGCCACAAAAGTGACCAGATGGGTTTGCAGCGCGTCCTGGCTGAGCCGGGACATGCTGTCAGACGTCCAGCCAGCCATTTCCAGGGTGTTAGGCGTCGCGGCAATTTCTATGAATGGAAAGTTCGGGTCGGTGTTGCGCAGGTCACGGTACAGCTCGTTAAAAACATGGTCACGCATGTTCTGGTCAATGACAACCAGTGTCGGAAAGTCCAGCTCACAAAACCGCACAGCGTGGCTTGCATTGCTCACACAGTCCAGCACCAGGCGGCACCGTTTGCAGATGGCCTGAATCTCACCTTGCAGTCGCGCATCGTTGCTGATCAGCAGCAGGCGCGTGCCTGCCATGGGCTTTGATTCACTGAACAACGAGTCGCATCCGGTGTCTACCTCCACGGCCGTCAGCCCGTCTAGCCGCGTCACCGTGCGGGGGAACTCCAGCAACAGACAAGTCTCGTTGGCCGAGCTGATGCGCTCTACCGTCAAACCCATGGCGTGCGATATCTCGTTGACGAGATACCACCTGACGGTATCGCCGGATGGGTTGTTGTCAAATGCAACCTGGTCGGGTTGGTGTGTTTTATCGGCGATGCTGTGGCCGGTTTTGAACATCAGCAGCCCATGCTCTGGCCAATTTTTCACATCCAGCGTCACGGTTAATTTGCGGCCCAACCCTGTGGCCCAATCCAGCGCGGCATCCAGCAGGCTGTGCAGCAAGCTCGCATCAACAATGACTTCTACCGGCCGGAGCCGCTGAAAAACGTCTATCGTCTCGGTGCGAAACACCTGCGCCCGCTCGTGCAGGGACGCCATCACCATGTGGTCAAGTTTGAGCTTTTCATGCGTCTGGTGCAAGCGCCCGCACGCCAGCCTGGAAATTTGCTGGCTCTGCATGGCCAGCGTCCGCGCGCATTGGATGCCAGCCGTAAGCCGCCGGACGTCTGCTTCGCCCAAAAGATCGCCGCGCTGGATCTGCTGCAGCACCGACTGCATGTCCGACAAGGGCTGGGCGAGCTCACGGCCCAGGATACCGGCAAACGCAAAGTCTGAATACCAGTTGCTGGCCGTTACGGGGTTTAATGCAGGCTCTGGCGCGCTGCTCACGGCCTGATCAGCCCATTGTGCGGGGCTGGTTTTGTAAAGGTTATGAGCGGACAGCATTTTTGAAATCTCCTCGTAGTGGTGCGTCATCATTTATGGGTTTATACAAAGTGTGATTTGACGCATGGTGCTTGCAACTTCACGAGCCGATGGTGGGCAGGGCGTAGCGCCGCCATTTCACGGGAACCAGGTCAAACAGCGGTGTGGGTTCGCGTTTTAATTGCTGTTTTGTGTTGCCCTGATCAATCGTGGGCGAAGGGCTGCTGACGTCGACCTGCGCAAGCTGTTGCATCCACGCCAGATCAATGTTGCCGTCTGGTGCCGGGCGTGAAAAGATCAACTCCAGCATTTTTTTGGCGACTGCATCGCCCTGGTTTTGTGCCAGCTGGTACAAGCGAATCGCCTCGGTGTAGTTGGCGGGCACGCCTTGACCTCGGTGGTAGCGCTGCGCTTGCGCCAGGTTGTCGGCAGCAGACTGCGATTTAACGGCGATACCGTTGCCAGTGCGGCCTGCGCTGACGGGGGGTGGCGTTCGTTTTGCGTCTTTGATCCGCTGGGCAATCACGTCAGCGTTCACGCTGGCTGCCGCAGACCGCCCAGCTGCGCTCCTGAAAAAAGCCAGCGCTGCTGGCAAGTCTTCTAGCAAGACGCTGTCCAGGCCCAGTTCAATTTTTGCGTTGGTATCGCCCTGCTGCGCCGCGCTGGTCAGCATCTGCCGGTTTTGCACCGGGGCCTTCGCAGCGCTGGCGGCACCAACGCCGGGCTGCGCAAGTGCCACTGGCGACAGACGCGACTGCATCAGCCACTGCAGGTATAGCGCGCGCGGCGCATCAACGCTGCGCAAAAGCTCAAGCCACATTCTGGCGGCAGCAGGATTGGCAGCGGTCTTACAGCCTTCAATTTCGCACCACGCCAGCCCGGCTGGCGCAAGCGGCTCGCCCAGTTGCTGGGCACGCTCAAACCAGGCAGCGGCGTCAGCAGTGTTAAGCACGGTGCATATACCGTGCAGGGTGAGCAGCCCCATTTGCCACGCTGCGTTGGCTTGCAATTGCTGCTGACGCAGGGCGGGCAATTGTTGATTTTCTGGCGCTACCTTGCCAGACGCTGTTTGCCGAAGGCGCTCAACCTGACTGGCAGCGCCTGCACCGCTCGGGCTGGACGCCCGCAGCGGATCTGGCGCGCAGGCCGCTGCTCCCAGTTCGGGTAGTGAAAGCCGATTTGAACTTTTCAGCGTGATCGGCCCCGCTGGCGCGGGCTGCGACCGGATTTTTCGGCTGCCTGTGCTGGCCGCAGGCGTTTGAATCTGAATCGGCGGTGCAGCATAGTCCGGGCCGCTGATCGGCTCTGCAGCCAGGCTGCGTGCGCCAGCCACAGCAGGCGGCGCAGACAGTGTCAGGACAGGGCTGAGCAGCGCAGCCAGCAATTCCGCAAGCCTTGCCGCCGCTACTGGCAGGGTCGAGTGGGCGATTTTGTACGACACCATGAATACCCTGCGGCCACTTTAAAAATGCTACCGGTTTGGCGCGGGCGCTGCTTTGGGCGCAACATTGGGCACAGGTGTCTTGGGCGCTGGCGTTTTGGCGGGTATTGCCGATGGCGTTCTTACAGCAGCGGGTGCAGCAGCGGGTGCAGGTGGGCCTGCCTGTGTGCCTGCCACCAGCTTGGCATCGACTGTCCACTGCACGCGAGCAGTGCTGTAGCCACCGGGGTTGCCAAGTGCTTTGAAGGCATCTTCTATCGTGTTCAGATTGGGTGTGCCCGGCAATGTGGTCAGCGCCGTTGCGCTCAAAATTTGCGGCAATTTAGCGGTGACGTCATCGTTGGTGGCAAAGCAGCCGACTTGTTCATTGCCGGGCGCCGTGGCGTCCATGATGAAACCTGGTGTCGGGCTCATCCAGTCGGGGATTCGTATCGCCTGGTTTGCAGAAATCAGCGCACTGGGGTTCGTCGGATTTGGCAGCAAGCGCATCACCGTGCCGCTGGCTTCATGCAAAAAGCAGTACAGGTAAGACGCTCTTGACAGCGAAGCCGATAAAAATACTTGTTCGCCAACTTCAAACGCTTTTCGGCCTACCAGTGCATTTTCGATCTGCATGTCAATCCGTCTGGCCACCGGCGCCGCGCCCAGCACGGCAATGGGCTGGCTGCTTCCAGCCAGCGTCTGGGTCGTGCCTATCGCGGTTGCTCCGCCAGCTTTTGACGACCAGCCTACCTGCACCAGGTTGCCGTCGTTGTCGGTCGATGCAAAGTTTCGCAGCGCCCGCTCGTAGGTCGCAAAGTCGACCACGCCCGTCACTACCATGCCGGTGTCGGCCTGAAACCGGCCCAGCGCCGCGACAAACTCTCGGCTGCGCTCGCCCAAGCCCACGTCATCTGCGCTCATGTAGCCTTGCGTGACCAGTGAACGCTGCACCAGTTTGTTTTGCACCAGCGGTGAGCCCTCGTCAAACCAGTCACGCATCTGGCGTTGAAAGTCGGGATGGGTTTGGTCCAGCGTCAAACATTGCCAATACGGCACCCGCGCCCATTTGCCGATCATTTCAATCAGCGCCAGGTCAATCAGCGTGCGCAGTGCGCCGCCTGCACCCAACGAATAGTCGCGGCCGACGTTGAACTTCACGCCGTAGCTGCCGATGCGGCCGGCCAGATCCAGGCCCTGGCCAGACCCGCCAATGATGACCTCGTTGGCTGAGTCCATGCCAGGGATCAGCGTGCGGGTCCTGAAATCGCCCAAATGCATTTCCAGCCCGATAACCGTTGCGTTGCGGCTCTGGCTGTAGCCGGTGTCAAGGCGTGCCGCTGAAGTGCCCACGTCGTAGCGGTTGTTGATAACGTTCTGGTCAACGTAGGCGATGGCTCCAGACACATACAGGGCAGGGCGCTGCAGTTGCATCTGGTTGTTGTTGAGCAGAATGGTTGTCAGGTTTTGTACCGTGTCTTGTCGGGCAATGTCAACCTCGTAGTCAACATAACGAAAAGCATGACTCACCCGCGACATTTGCGACAGCGCAGTGATAACCATGTCCTTAGCAGCTACGGGTACTTTGCTTGAAAAGTCCGGAATACTTTTACTGGTAATCAGGGTTGTGGGCAATTGTGATTCGCGCAGCATGCGGTCCATGCACATCAGCGATTCAGAAAAGCTGGACAGCGATCGGGTGGGCCGTACAACTGGCCGATTGGTGCTGTACGCGTAGGACTGAAACTGTGCGTCCTTGCGCGGATCCATGGGCACGGCACAACCTGATAATGCCAGCGAGCCAAGCAACAGAGTCATCAGACAGCAGGCTGAAACCATGCGTTGCAGCGCACTGCCGGTGTGAAGAGCGGGGCTAGTTTTCATGATGGTCTCTTTTTGGGCGGAATCGCTGGTTTCAGGCAAAGGCGTTTAGCAGAGGGTGGGCAGACGGTGTGACCTGGGTGGTGAGCGTCGCGTCAAGTCAGGCTGCGCGTTCAATTGCAGATATTGACCAAATCCCCGCGCAGCACCACCACTTGCGGCGCTGGCTTGAAGCCCGCGCCGGGGTTGATGCCGGGGGCGACGTTGACGCTGCCAATCGACTGGGTACAAACGGTGCTCGACGCATTGGTGTTGACAGAATTGATCACGTCTTTTTCAGTCAGGATGTCGCCGCGGTTGCCAGAAAAAGCTTTGGCTTCGTAACGGGCAATGCGCGCCTTTTGCCAGGCGGGCATGTCGGCCGACGGGTTGACGTAACCCGAGCGCGGTGCCGTGCCAAAGGGCAGGCCCTGAATCACAACTTTGGAATCAATGCGAACTGGGTCCTCGCCAGGCGCGTTTTGTGCGGCGGCAAACGGGCCGACCAGCACCGCGCACAAGCTGAGTATGCGAGGTAGGTAACGTAAGCGGCAGGGTAGCAACATGATGGGTCTCCTTGGTGATAACAAAAAAAAGGAGTCAGTCCGCTTTGCCTCTGACAAAGTGAGCTGACCCTTTTTTTAAACAGTTCTCTGCCAGGATTTATTAACGACGGCAGTCAGGGCATGGGTCACGTGGCTCATCGCATGCGTCGTTAGACGCAATGTTCTGAATCGCGTGGCTGCGGGCACCATTGGCCAGGTTGGTGATTGAGCCGCCGGTCACGTAGGTCGTTTGGCTGGAATAGCCAGCCACCGCTACGTCGCCAAAGTTGGACGACAGGTTTTGTGTGGCTCGGGCAAAGCTGCCAGAAGCACTGTTGGACACGGTCGTGTCTTTCAGCCCGACGTATTGGCTTGACGTACCGGTGATGCTGATGCCATCGCCATTGTTGCTGGCCAGGTTTTGCAGTGCAGTTGCATCGCCACCAGACGCCTTGTTATTGACGTTAGAGTTGGTCATGCTGGTGTACTGCACTGAATTGGCGCCTTTGCCAATCGTCACATTGCCAGCGTTCGATGAGACATTCTGGTTTGCAAAATCGTCTTTGCCAACTGATTCATTGCTCATCGAGCCGCCCGTGGCCACAGTCGTTTGCGTCGAATTGCCTTTGATGGTGATCATGCCGGCGTTACTGGAAACGTTTTGCATGGCGGTGTTGCCAGTGTTTGACTGGTTTTTTACCGTTACGTTGGTGAACGATGCAGTCTGGATCGAGTTGGCACCCGCTTCAATGGTGATTTTGGCGGGGCTGACAGGGCCTGCAGCCATGGCTGCGGTGGCAATGGCGCTGAGCGCGAAAAATGCTAGTGATTTCATGATGGTTTCCTTAGGTTTAAGCTTCAAAAGCGATTTACAACAGTGACTAAAAATTGCTGGTAGCCCGGTAAAAGCCGTGCTGTCAGCGCCGCGGACACCGCCTGCGGCAAATCTGGTTTAGATCAGTTGTTCAGAAGATTTGAATCATTCAAAATGACTGCAAAGCCATGATTCGCTGTAGTCGTTGTCTGCGGTCAAGTGTGGGAGCGCAGGCGGCGTTGACCAATCCCCGCATTGGGTTACCGACTTCAGTCGGTGTTGGAGCTTGTCAGTGGGTGCAGCGTTGCTTGCGCAGGCGCGCCGAAGTGAGGGGCGTTGCTATGAAAAGCAAGAGCAGCTGACCGATTAAACTAGGTAGTTGCTGAACGTATCTTGAGTAACAATGTGTGTATTAAGTGTAATACTGCACACATTGTTGTCACTATATTAACGTGGTCAAAACATATCACGTTTCGTCACACGCTGGCCATCGCGAGACGGAAAGTGACAGGTAGACACCGCGAGACGCCGCCCATGATGCGCTCGGTCCCTACAACTAAGACGGATGGCTTGAATTAGCGCAGCCGATAAAACAATGAGAACGTCTTTATTCAAGGATGTCGGAGGGAAACCATGAACGCTACCAATGAAATAGCGCCAGCAATTGGCACAGCAGCCCTACCAGCCCAACAGCCACCTGCCATGTATGGCGCATTGCATTACACCGGGCCAAGCGAGCACAGCTGCGCGTCCTCCAGCCCGCAGGGCAACAGCGCCGGGCTGTGGCCACCGTTTTTGGTGGGGCAGACGACGCGGCCGGTGCGGGTGCTGCTGGTAGACGACGATGCCCACATGCGCCACGTCATTTCAAACGAACTGCTGGCCGATTTGCGTACCGACGTGGTGGCCCAAGGTGCCAGCATGCGGGAAGGGCGCAAACTTATCTCACAGTGCGAGTTTGACGTGATGCTGATCGACCTGAACTTGGGCGACGGCAATGGGTTTGACCTGATCGAGCACATGAAAACCATACGCCCGCTGGCAGAGGCAATCGTTATTTCCGCGATGGAGGACGAGCAGCATGCGCTGCACGCGTTTGAGCTGGGCGCTACCGGTTATCTGGTTAAAAACTCGTGGTTTGGCAACTTTTCGCAAGCAGTGCTGCAGGTGGTCAATGGCGGTGCGTCTATCACGCCCAACATGGCGCGCCGCCTGCTGCATAAGCTGGAGCAACCGCACGCCGAGTTGCTGCACCGTGCCTGCCCCACAAAGCAGGCCTTGTCAGAGCGAGAACAGGTGGTTTTAAAAATGGTCGCCGTGGGTTACACGAGCGCAGAAATTGGAGGGCAGCTGTTGATCAGCACCCAAACCGTTAACACCCATATCAAGAATATCTACCGCAAGTTACAGGTCAAAACGCGCGCGCACGCTGTCAGCTCTGCGGCACAACGCGGCTTGTTGTAGAGCAGCAACATGGAGTGATGGCAAATGCAAATCATGTTGATCGACTTCGTCGGCGCACTGATTTGCATGGCCGTTGCCTGGTTTGCGTGGACTGGTGCGCGCACCGCATGGCGGCGTTCGCACTTGCCGGCAGATTTGGCCATGCAAACGACCGCGGCGGTGTTGGCGTTTTATCTGGTGGTCAGTTTGCCGCTGAGCTGGCTGGCCCAAAGTCAGCCGGTTTTGCTGGCAGTAGCTGGCGGCGTGGCGTGTATTTTTTACCAGCTGCTAATTGCCAGTGTGGCATTCTTACTGCTGACTATGGCGGGCGTAAACCGTGCCTGGCCGTACTACCTGACGCTGGCGCAGGCGTTCAGTGGTTTGGTGATGCTTTTGGCCCCCAGCAAGATCGCCGGCAATCCGTCGATGTCAGACCCCCTGTGGTTGACCTTTCATTTGTTGGTTGCGCTGACGCTGGCCGCTGTGGTTGCGCGGCAGGTGTATTTCAGCCAGACGCAGCGCAGCTGGCTGGCGCTGGCAGGGTGCGGCCTGGGCTTGGGCCTGTGGACAGAGCGGCTGCTGACGCCGCAAGATTCGCCTCAGTTTTTATTGCCGCAATTTTTCTTTTTTGCCTTCTTTTTGTGGGTGATGTGGCATGTGGTGTCGATGGCCAGTGACACTGAAAAACTATTCGACGGCTCGCTTCAAAATTTTCGTCACAGCACGGGTTTTGCGCCTATCACCACTGGCCGTTCAAATGACGAGCTGGTGGCCCTGGCCGTGGGCATTGAGCGCAGGCGCATCGCGCTGGAGTTGCACGACGGAATCGGCTCGCAGCTGGTCAACGTGCTGTCGACCTTGACCGCATCGACATCACACCAGGCCCGCCAGACGGCGATGGCGCTGGAGCAATGTTTGGGCGACCTGAAACTGACCGTGGATGCGATGGATGGTTTTGACGACAACGTGCCCGAAGCGCTGGGGCAATTGCGCTATCGAATGCAACGCGCCCTGGATGGGCAGGGCATTCAAATCGCTTGGAAAGTGCAGGTCAGCGCCGAAATTGAAGCCGTCAAAGGCGCGCAGTCCCGGCAGGTCCTGCGCATCGCCCAGGAAAGCGTTGCCAATGTAATGCGCCACGCCCAGGCAACTGCCCTGGAAGTCACCTGCCGCTACGTGCCCGAGTTTCGTCACCTGCTGCTGGAGGTGCGCGACAACGGGCGCGGCATTACCCGCGACACACGTACCGGCAAAAGCAGCCACCTGCCCGGCAAAGGCATTGAAGGTATGCGCAAACGGGCAGCCGCTATGGGCGGGCATTTGTTGATTTCAAGCAAAACCGGTGTCGGCACCACCGTGCGCCTCACGCTGCCGCTCACCGCCCGCGAGACGGCAGATCGCCCGCGTCAGCTGCACAGCGCTTAACCGCCACTGCCCGTGCCAGTGCCCGCGCCAGCGCACTGCAGGCTCACCGCCTGCAAAGGCTTGCCTGTTTTGTCATCAAACACCACCAGATTGACCTGGCGTGGGTGGCCGGGGGTGTGGGCGATGCTGTTCAATTTGAGTTTTTGCGGGCCGTCGGTTGCCTGGTACTGACCGGCTTGCACCAGCTGGCGCACCACAAAGTCGTGCTTTAAAAATTCGCCCTTGTTTTCACCGGCCTGCACCTTGGAGTTGTGACCGTGCTCGGTAATGGTCCAGTAGGCCGACCAGCTGGTTGCAGGGGGCAGGGGCACAACGCTGGCTTCAAACTGGTCTGTGCCTTGCTGCTTTAATGTGATGTTGGCCTTTGCGGGCTCTTGGGTTGTGGGCGTGCCGCTCCAGCGCGGCCAGTCTTTGCCGTCCAGCACGGCTTGCGGCGTGTAGATACCGCGCAGCTTGTTTTTGGCAGCCACGTCGCGCTGGCGCTGGGTGTAGGCTGGCGCGGCAAAGCGGTCAACCCAGCCAATGTAGTCCCAATAGCCGACATGAAAAGCCTGCACCACGGCGCCACCGCTGGCTGATGTGCCTTTGAGGCTGGACGCCCACTTGTCAGCCGGCGGACAAGAGCTGCAACCTTCAGACGTGTACAGCTCCACCACCGGCGTGATGGTGGCACCAGATGTGACGGAACACTGGTTTGGCTGTGCCAAAGCGGCTGTAGTCCAATAAATCAGGGCGCAGGCAGCTATCAGTTTAGGAGTAAATATTGACATGGTGAGGCCTTTGGCGACGAGTTGGCAAGCTAGACTGTTGTTGGTCGCTTCAACCCCAGTTTTCTTACATTTTTGCTATGGGACAATCCGCGCCTCCCAGGAAAAATAGCGTTTCATGCACCACATCATTGCCCAAATTGCCCGCGAAATCAAAGTCCAGGATCAGCAGGTCAAAACTGCCGTAGACCTGCTGGACGGCGGCGCAACCGTCCCCTTCATCGCCCGTTACCGCAAAGAAGCCACCGGTGGCCTTGACGACATTCAGCTGCGCGAGCTGGAACACCGCCTGGGCTACCTGCGCGAACTGGCTGAGCGGCGCGAAGCAGTGTTGAGCAGCATCGACAGCCAAGGCAAGCTGACCTCAGAGCTGCGCGCTGCCATTGCGCTGGCCGCTACCAAACAAGACCTGGAAGACCTGTACTTGCCCTTCAAACAAAAGCGCCGCACCAAGGGGCAAATTGCCCGCGAAGCCGGCATTGAGCCGCTGGCCGACGCGCTGTTTGCCAACCCTTTGCTTGTGCCGCTAGATGAAGCGACGGCGTACGTGACGCTTGAGAAGAACGAGCAGGGCGATGACTTCACCACCCCGCAGGCCGTGCTAGACGGTGTGCGCGACATTTTGAGCGAGCGCTGGGCTGAAGACGCTGCACTGGTGCAAATGCTGCGTGGCTGGCTGTGGGCCGAAGGCCTGTTCAGCTCAAAACTGGTGATGGGTAAAGACGAAAACGCACCGGACAACGCCAAGTTTCGGGACTATTTTGCGTATGACGAGCCGATAGGGCGCGTGCCGTCGCACCGTGCGCTGGCCGTGTTCAGGGGGCGTGGGCTGGAGATTCTGGACGCCAAGCTGCTGCTGCCAGAGCCGCAGCTAGTTAATATGCCGCAGGGCGACGCGCCCGTCAAAGGGCCTGTCGTGTCTTTGGCGGAAGGCAAGATTGCTTTGCACCTTGGCTGGTCATACAAAGCTCGCCCCGCCGACGACCTGCTGCGCAAATGCGTGGCCTGGGCCTGGCGCGTCAAGCTCAGTTTGAGCCTGGAGCGTGACTTGTTCACCCGGCTGCGCGAGGACGCTGAAAAGGTCGCCATCAAGGTGTTTGCCGACAACCTGCGTGACCTGCTGCTGGCCGCACCCGCCGGGCCGCGGGTGGTGATGGGCCTGGACCCCGGCATTCGCACCGGCGTGAAGGTAGCTGTGGTGGACAGTACGGGCAAGCTGGTCGACACAGCGACCGTCTTCCCGCACGAGCCGCGCAAAGACTGGGACGGCTCGCTGCACACGCTGGCGAAACTGTCGACCAAGCACGGTGTGAACCTGATTGCAATTGGCAACGGCACAGCCAGCCGCGAAACCGACAAATTGGCCGCAGATTTGATAAAAATGCTTCAAAAAGGCCAAAATACTCCATCAAATACGGCTGTAGACCAATCAAATCGGGCGCGACCAGCTACTGAAATTATAGTAAACACTATCGAAAGAGTCGTGGTCAGTGAAGCAGGCGCCTCGGTCTATTCGGCCAGTGAGTTTGCCAGCCAAGAAATGCCCGATGTGGACGTGAGCCTGCGCGGCGCCGCCAGCATTGCTAGACGCCTGCAAGACCCGCTGGCCGAGCTGGTCAAAATTGACCCGAAATCCATAGGCGTGGGCCAGTACCAGCATGACGTGAACCAGTCTGACCTGGCCCGCAGCCTGGACGCGGTGGTTGAAGACTGCGTGAACAGCGTTGGTGTTGACCTGAACACAGCGAGCGTACCGCTGCTGGCGCGGGTGTCGGGCCTCTCCCAAGCCGTGGCCAGGTCGGTCGTGCGTTGGCGCGACGAGCATGGCGCGTTCGCCAGCCGGGCTGACTTGCTGAAAGTCACCGGGTTGGGCGCTAAAACCTTTGAGCAAAGCGCGGGCTTTTTACGGCTGCACGGCAGCACCAATCCGCTGGACATGACAGTCGTGCATCCAGAAACCTATGCCGTGGTTGAGCAAATCATGCTGCACACCGGCAAACCAGTGGCCGAGCTGATGGGGCGCGCCGACATGCTCAAAACCCTCAAATCCGAGCTGTTTGCCAATGACAAGTTTGGCGTGATCACCGTCAAAGACATCTTGCTGGAGCTAGAAAAACCCGCCAGAGACCCACGCCCCAGCTTTAAGGTGGCGCGCTTCAATGACGGCGTAGACGACATCAAAGACCTGCGTGAAGGCATGGAGCTAGAGGGCACTGTCAGCAATGTGGCGGCCTTTGGCGCGTTCATCGACATCGGCGTCCACCAGGACGGCTTGGTACACGTCAGTCAACTCAGCCACAAGTTCACCACTGATGCGCGCGAAGTCGTTAAAACAGGCGACATTGTGAAGGTGCGAGTCACGCAAATTGATGTGGCGCGCAAACGCATTGGCCTCACCATGAAGCTGGGCGAGCCGCCAGCCCGACGTGATGCGCCAAGGGATAACCGCTTTGAAGGCGCAAAACCCGGTTTTAATCACAACCAAAACCATCACCTTAGTCGTGGGCGGCAAGAAGCGGCACAAGCCGTGCCGTCAGCAATCGCGTCGGCTTTTGGCAAGTTGGCTGGGTTGAAGCAGTAAGCCATATCCATGCAAGCTCTCCGCCTTTACGCAGGCCCCACAGCCATGCAGCACATCGCGCAAAACGGTTTGCAACCAGCAGACATTGGCGTGGTGCCGGGTGCTGCAGGTGGGCCAAAGGGGCTGATATTGGGGCCGCTGGACCGGTTTATTTTTGGCGACTGGCTGGCCAAGACTAGCCATGACGTGCATCTGGTTGGCGCCTCGATTGGCGCCTGGCGCATGGCGACCGCTTGCCTGAACGACCCGGTGGCCGGGTTTGCGAAGCTGGAGCATGACTACATCCGCCAGAACTACGCGCTGAAGCCTGGTGAAAAGTTTCCGTCTGCTGACACGGTAAGCGAGGATTTTGGTCGCAGCCTGGCCAGCTTTTACGCAGGCAAGGTGGCTGACGTGCTGCACCACCCGCGATACAAGCTGCACATCGTCACGTCGCGGGGCCGGCACATTTTGCGGCGAGAGCACAAACTGGGCACGCCGCTGGGTTACCTGGGCGCATTTTTAAGCAACGGCATCCACCGCAAGGCCATGGGCGCGTGGCTTGAGCGGGTGGTGTTTTCAAGCCAAAAAGCGGCGCTGCCGTTTGATGCGAGCGACTACCGTACCCGTCAAATTCATTTGACCGAGGCCAACTTCCATGCGGCGCTGCAGGCCAGTTGCTCGATACCGTTTGTGCTGCGCTCGGTACGGGATATTCCGGGCGCACCGCTGGGCGCCTACTGGGATGGCGGCATCACCGATTACCATTTGCACCTCAACTATGCTATGGATTCAGGAGCTGGTTGCGCCCGTATTAATTGGCCTGCAGCCTTAAAGGTCGGGTATTCTGAGCCTCAAAACAGCATTTCGAACCCATTTGGCCCTGAAGGTTCGCGACTTGTTTTATACCCGCATTCTCAAAAAGCGGTGGTACCGGGCTGGCTCGATAAAAGCCTGAAGTGGCGGCACAAATCCACAGCGTCGTTAGACAACATGGTGCTGCTCGCGCCTGACCCCGACTGGGTCAAAACGCTGCCGAATGGCAAGCTGCCCGACCGGACTGACTTCAAGCGCTATGGGGGTGATTTGGCCGCCCGCGTTAAAGCCTGGAGCGCGGCGGCCTCAAGCAGCCAGCAATTGGCCGATGAATGGCAGCAATGGCTTGAAGCGCCAGATATGGCGCGCTTGCAGCCTATTTAGCTTCGTGGACTCAACTCAGCTTTTTAACCAGCACAAGCGACTTGCGGTCCCAGTTGTATTTGCGCTTGCGTGCGTCGGGCAGCCAGTCCGGGTCAACCTGCACAAAACCGCGTTTGATAAACCAGTGCATGGTGCGTGTGGTCAGCACAAATATGCTTTGCAGCCCGGCTGCCCGCGCGCGTTGTTCAATGCGTTTTAAAACCTTTTCACCATCGCCCTGGCCTTGGGATTGGGGCGACACGGTGAGTGCTGCCATTTCGGCAGTTTTCGCTTCTGGGTAGGGGTACAGGGCTGCGCAGGCAAAAATCACGCCGTCGTGCTCAATG
>JANYED010000188.1 GCA_025363315.1 Polaromonas sp. | reverse complement strand
CCCAGCGCGCGCGCGTCGCCGCTGGCCTGGTCGTAGCGGCCCAGCTCCAGCAACGCGCCGTCAGACCGCCACACGCTGGCCCCCAGCACGTTGTGCACCATGTTGCCGTAGGCAATGCTGCGGCTGCCACACGAGTTGTTGCCCGCCATGCCGCCCAGCGTCGCCTGTGCGCTGGTGGACACATCCACCGGGTACCAAAGCCCGTGTTTTTTAAGGGCTGCGTTCAGGTGGTCGAGTACGATGCCGGGTTCAACTTGCACTTCACGTTTTTCTGCATCGACGCTCAAAATATTTCGCAAGTGCTTGCTGTAGTCCATCACCAGGCCAGCGCCCACGGTTTGCCCGCACTGGCTGGTACCACCGCCGCGCGCGACGATGGGCACATTCATGCCGCGACAAATATCCAGTGCGGTTTTAACGTCTTGTGTTGTGCGCGGTACGAACACGCCGACGGGCATTACCTGATAAATAGACGCATCGGTGGCATAGCGGCCCTTGTCTGCGGGTGCAAACAGGACTTCGCCCTGTGTTTGTGCCGCCAGTTGTTTAGCCAGCTGACCTGCGACTTCGTTGCTGGTTCGGGCTACATTTTCGTAAGCGTTGGCGGTGTCGCGCGTGATTTTTAAGGGCAAAGGCGCGTTCATGTTTTGGTGCTTGCTTTTGATTGGGAAGTTGCTGCGCGCAGCTGCTCTATCACCACGTCGCGCTTGTTGTTCAAATGGCTCATCAGCACTGCGCGCATGGCTGCCGGGTCACGCGCTTGCAGGGCGCTTATCATTTGTTCGTGTTCCTTGACAGCTGCCTTCCACTTTTCACCGTCCTGGTTAGAGCGAAATCGCAGCGCCTGCAATCTGGCGTTGACTTGTTGGTAAGTCGCCGTCAGCACCGGGTTTTTTGCGGCCAGATTGACGGCGTTGTGAATGGCGGCGTTCAAGCGGTAGTAGGCCGGTAAATCCTGCCGCGTGTAGGCCGCCAGCATTTCGTAATGCATGGCTTTGATTTCTTGCAGTTCATCATCAGTGATGCGCAGAGCGGCCAGCTCGCCGGACTGCGCCTCCAGCCCGGCCATGACTTCAAAGGTGTTGCGCACATCGGCTTCTGTCAGCTCAACCGCTATCGCGCCCCGGTTGGGCAGCAGCTCAACAAGGCCTTCAGCGGCCAGCATTTTGATGGCTTCGCGCAGAGGAGTGCGCGACACGTTCAGTATTTCACTCAACTCTCGTTCATTGAGTTTGGCGCCAGGCGCAATGCGGTTTTCAACCAGCATTTGGCGCAGTCGGTGGGCGACTTGTTCATGCAACGCGGCACGCGGTATGGAAATGATTTCTGCAGTCATGCGTAAATTTTGTATGCAAAATAAATTGCTGTCAAATAACTTTTGCCCAAGTAAAAACCCTTAAAAGTATTGACAAATCTATTTTGTATGCAAAAAATAGCGATAACTTCACGGAGAAATTTTGTATGTTGACGCTGGACTTTCACCCCACAGGCCGCCACTTTTTGCAAATCCCAGGCCCGTCGCCTGTGCCCGACCGCATCTTGCGGGCCATGAGCTACCCCACCATTGACCACCGTGGTCCCGAGTTTGCAGCGCTGGGTTTGAGGGTGCTGGCCGACGTTAAAAAAATCTTCAAAACCACCCAGCCCGTCATCATTTACCCGGCCTCTGGCACTGGCGCGTGGGAGGCGGCACTCGTCAACACGCTTAGCGCGGGCGACCATGTGCTGATGTACGAGACCGGCCACTTTGCCTGGTTGTGGCAAAAGCTGGCCACGCGCCTTGGCCTTAATGCTGAAGTGATGAGCCACCCTGGCCCTGAGGTGTGGCGGCACGGCGTGCAGGCGCACTTGATTGAAGAACGCCTGAAGGCCGACACGGCCCACAGCATCAAAGCCGTGTGTGTGGTGCATAACGAAACATCCACCGGCGTCACCAGCAACATCGCTGCAGTACGCAAAGCCATTGATGCGGCCAAACACCCGGCACTGCTGCTGGTCGACACGATTTCAGGCTTGGCATCTGCCGACTACTGCCATGACGCCTGGGGCGTTGACGTGACGATCAGTGGCTCACAAAAAGGGCTGATGCTGCCGCCGGGCATCAGCTTTAATGCGGTGTCTGCCAAGGCGATTGAAGCGAGCAAAAAAGCCATGCTGCCAAAAGCCTTCTGGGCCTGGGACGAAATCATTGAGATGAACAAAACCGGCTACTGGCCGTCCACCCCCAACACCAATTTGTTGTATGCATTGAGCGAGGCCTGCGACATGCTGCTGGCGCACGGGCTTGACGCTGTGTTTGCCCGCCACTATCGCTGGGCTGAAGGCGTGCGCTCCGCCGTTAAGGCCTGGGGACTGCAGATCCAGTGTGCTGACCCAGCCGTCTATTCACCCGTGCTGACTGGCGTGACGATGCCTGACGGCGTGGATGCTGATGCTGTGCGCAAAATCATTTACGAGCGTTTCGATTGCTCACTGGGCACGGGACTGGGCAAGCTTAAAGGCAAGATGTTCCGTATTGGTCATTTGGGTGACTGCAATGACCTGACGTTAATTGCCGCGCTCGGTGCCTGCGAAATGGGTTTGAAGCTGGCAGGCGTCAAGCTTGCAGGCTCGGGCGTGCAGGCGGCGATGGATTATTTTTCTAGCTACGCGGCCACTGCGCTTGAGCGTAAAGCGGCTTGAGTTGGCAGCGTTCAGCTGATAGCTTGCTATTTAATCAGGAGCTGCTCACGCCCGAATATATTGGGCTGCAGCGATATTTATGCCATAAAAGGAGACAGAAATGCAACGCAGGACACTTCTAGCCGCTACTGGCGCAGGCGCAGCTACCCTGGCCTCACCCATGCTCCGCGCGCAAACGTTGCCTGTTGGACCGGTGCGCATTGTGGTCGGCTTCCCGCCAGGCGGCGGCACTGATGCGCTGGCGCGTGTGCTCGGCCAAAAGCTCAGCACGATGTGGAGCTTGCCTGTGGTGATTGAAAACAAGGCCGGTGCCGCTGGCGTGATTGCAGCGGACTTTGTAGCCAAGCAACCCGGCGACGGCAACACACTGTTGATGGCGCACATCAACAGCCATGCGCTGGCACCTGCGTTGGGTATCAAGCTGGGTTACAACGCCGAGCGCGACTTTGCGCCCATCAGCATGGTGGGCATCACGCCCAACATGCTGATCTGCAATGTGGACCAGCCCGCCAAAACCGTCAAAGATGTGGTGGCGCTGTGCAAGGCCAAGCCGGGTCAAATCAGTTTTGCGTCAGCCGGTGGTGGTTCGGCCCAGCACTTTGCGCTGGAGATGTTCAAGCTGCAGGCCAAAATTTTCGCGCTGCACATCCCCTACCGCGGCTCTGGCCCAGCGCTGGTGGACTTGATTGGCGGGCAGGTCAACTACTGCTTTGAAACCATGACGTCCAGCACGCCGCACGTCAAAAGCGGCAAAGCGATAGCCATTGCCCAAACCCGCCTGAAGCGCGCCAAGGGCCATCCCACCGTGCCAACGATGGACGAGTCAGGCTTTCCGGGGTTTGAAGCCACTGTCTGGTACGGCTTGATGGGCCCGTCAAAAATGCCAACTGCCATGGTGCAGCGAATGAACGAAGACATCAACAAGGTGCTTGCCATGCCCGACGTGCAGGAAAAGATGGAGCAGTACGGCGCTGAAGAAGGCGGTGGCAGCACAGAGAATTTTTCCGCCTTCATCAAGGCGGAACAGCAAAAGTGGGCACTGGTGGCTCAACAGGCCAAGGTGAAAGCCGACGCTTGACGGAGCAGCTTGTATTGGTAGTGCCTGAGTTAACGCGCTTTCTGTCCGATCTCAAAATTTGCCAGCTTCTCAAGCGATTTCACCATCGCTGAATGATCCCAGGCTTTGCCGCCGTGCGCTGCGCATGTATTGAACAGTTCTTGCGCGGTGGCGGTGTTGGGCAGCGACACACCCAGCGTGCGCGCAGTGGACAGCGCCAGCATCAAATCTTTTTGATGCAGCTCAATGCGAAAGCCAGGCGCAAAAGTGCGTTTGATCATGCGTTCGCCATGCACCTCCAGAATCCTTGACGAGGCAAACCCTCCCATCAGAGCTTGACGTACTCTAGCCGGGTCTGCCCCCGCTTTGGCAGCAAACACCAGAGCTTCCGCCACCGCTTCGATGTTCAATGCGACGATAATTTGGTTTGCAACTTTGGCGGTTTGGCCGTCACCGTTGCCGCCTACCAGCGTGATGTTTTTGCCCATCAGTTCAAACAGCGGTTTGACGCGTTCGAAAACCCCGTCTGTACCGCCCACCATGAAAGACAGCGTGGCATTTTTGGCGCCGACTTCACCACCGGACACAGGCGCATCCAGGTAGTCACAGCCCAGTGCATTGATTTTTTGTGCAAAGGCTTTGGTAGCAATGGGTGAAATTGAACTCACATCCACCACGACTTTTCGCTTGGTACTGGCTGATTTTTTGATTCCAGCAGCCACGCCTGCACTGCTGAACAGAACCGCTTCCACGTCGGGCGTGTCTGGCACCATGATGAAGATGATGTCGGCTTGTTCAGTCACTTCGCAGGCGCTGGCGCAGACCGTCGCACTGCTGGCTAAGATAGCTTCAGGTACCTTGCTGCGGGTGTGCACATAGAGTTGATGCCCCGCTGCTGCTAAATGCCTTGCCATGGGCGTACCCATGATGCCCAGGCCAATAAAGCCGATTTTTAAAACGGTTGTGGTCACGTGGTTGCTTTCGCATGCTGTGTCGCGTTCAGCCAGCCAAGCCCGGCTTCGGTTGTAGTTGCGGGTTTGTATTCGCAGCCTATCCAGCCGCTGTAGCCGAGCTTTTCGAGATGGGTGAATAAAAACGGGTAGTTGATTTCCCCTGTGCCTGGCTCGTTGCGTCCTGGGTTGTCTGCCAGTTGAACATGGCCGATGCGGGACAAGTGTTTTTGCATGGTGGATGCCAGCTCACCCTCGGCCCGCTGGGCGTGATAAATGTCATATTGAATGAAGGCGTTGCTGGCACCCACCTCATCAAGAATGGCCACCGCCTGCGCGGTGCGATTCAGGTAAAAGCCGGGGATGTCAAAGGTGTTGATCGGCTCGATCAGCAGGTTCAGGCCAACGTTTTTGAGCTCTGCCGCTGCGAAGCGCAGGTTGCTGACAAATGTCTGCTTCAAAACTGCATCACTCGCGCCCGGTGGCGTTTTACCTGCCAGACAATTGAGCTGTCGGACGCCCAGGGCTTTGGCGTAGGCGATAGCAGTCGCCACGCCGGCCCGAAACTCGTCAACCCTGTCCGGGTGACAGGCGATACCGCGCTCACCCGCGTCCCAGTTGCCTGCGGGCAAGTTGTGCAGTACCAGCGTCAGCCCAAACTTATCCAGGCGCTGGGCAATGTCGCCCGCTGCAAAGGCATAGGGGAACAAAAATTCAACGGCGGTAAAACCAGCCTTGGCGGCGTGCTCGAATCGATCTAGAAAAGCATGCTCGGTAAAAAGCATCGTCAGGTTGGCGGCAAATTTTGGCATCGTGATCAAACCTGTTTATTCCAGCAGACCTGCCAGTTCAAGCCCTTTGAGGCCATCTGGATGACGGCAGTCAATGTCTTCAAATTCATTGACTTTATCGATCTCTGTGCCCATGGCAATGTTGGTGACTTTTTCTAAAATAATCTCGACAACTACAGGCACACGGTGCTCCCGAGCCATGATTTGCGCTTGCTGCAAAGCGGCTTGAATATCTGCCGGGTCTTTGACCCGCAATGCTTTGCAGCCCAGGCCTTCGACTACCTTGACATGGTCTACTCCGTAGCTGCGCAGGTTGTCTTCTGACTCCGGCACATTGATGTTGTCAAACGCCAGTTGAACGCAAAAGTCCATGTCAAAGCCGCGCTGGCTTTGGCGGATTAAACCCAGGTACGAGTTGTTGACCAGCACATGCACATAAGGTAGCTTGAACTGCGCGCCCACGGCCAGTTCTTCCAGCAAGAACTGAAAGTCATAGTCGCCTGTGACGGCCACCACGGTGCGTGTCGGGTCAGCCGCCACCACGCCCAAGGCTGCTGGCATTGACCAGCCGAGCGGCCCTGCCTGGCCGCAGTTGATCCACTGGCGCGGGCCGTAAATGCTCAAAAATTGACCAGCTGCAATTTGACTCAAACCAATGTTGCTGACGTAAATCGTGTCGCGCGGGAACGCCTGATTGATTTCTTCATATACGCGCTGCGGCTTGATGGGAATGTTGTCATAGTGTGTTTTGCGGTGCATCAGGCGCTTGCGCTCGGCACAGCGGTGTGCCCAATCCGAGCGGTCGGGCAACAGACCTTTTGCTTTGCGTTCCCGCGCGGCAGCAACAAACAGCCCAAGCGCGGCTTTGGCATCTGACACGATGCCGTAGTCAGGCGTGAACACACGGCCAATTTGCGTGGGTTCAATGTCCACGTGCACAAAGGTGCGGCCTTTGCAGTACACGTCAGTCGAACCGGTGTGGCGATTGGCCCAGCGGTTGCCAATGCCCATCACAAAGTCGCTGGCTAGCATCGTGGCGTTGCCGTAGCGGTGGCTGGTTTGCAGGCCCACCATGCCTGCCATCAGCGGGTGGTCATCGGGTATCGTGCCCCAACCCATCAGGGTAGGAATGACTGGCACGCCCGTCAGCTCGGCCAGCTCGACCAGCAAGTCGCTTGCATCGGCGTTGATGATGCCGCCACCCGCTACGATCAATGGGCGGTGGGCTGCAGCCAGCATGTCAAGCGCCTTGTCAATCTGCTTGCGCGTGGCCGCCGGCTTGTACACCGGTAGCGGCTCGTAAGTGTCGATGTCAAATTCAATCTCGGCCATTTGCACGTCAAACGGCAAATCAAGCAGCACCGGGCCAGGCCGGCCCGAGCGCATCAAGTGGAACGCCTGCTGAAAGGCGCGCGGCAACTGGCCGGGCTCGCGCACGGTGCAAGACCATTTGGTGACGGGCTTGGAGATGGATTCAATATCGACCGCCTGAAAATCTTCTTTGTACAACTTGGCGCGTGGTGCTTGGCCGGTGATGCACAAAATGGGGCAACTGTCGGCAATCGCTGAATACAGGCCAGTGATCATGTCAGTGCCCCCTGGGCCCGACGTACCGATACAAACGCCAATGTTGCCTGCTGCGGCGCGGGTGTAGCCCTCAGCCATATGGGACGCGCCTTCAACGTGGCGCGCCAGGATGTGGGCAATCGACTGCCGCTCGCGCATGGCTGCATATAGCGGGTTAATGGCGGCACCGGGCACGCCAAAGGCTTGGGTGATGCCTTCTTTTTCCATCACCAGAACAGCGGCCATTGCAGCCTTAATTTTTGCCATGCTTGTCTCCAACAGTTGTTTGAAATACTGAGTTGAATCTTCGCGGCCATGGGTTGAATGTGGAAGCCCCACTTGGTGCATTACGCTTATTCCGTACAGGAATACTTCCAACGTGGGTTTCGTGGCCAGTCGTGGTCTACTTGCAAAAAACAGCTCTGGAACAACTGATATGGACCGCCTGCAAGCCATTGAACTCTTCATACGCGTGGTGGACCTGGGCTCATTCAGCAAGGCGGCGCTTGACATGGGCATGGGCCAGCCTACGGCCACCAAGCTGGTCGCCAGTCTTGAAAAGCGCCTGGGCTCGCGCTTGCTGCACCGCACCACCCATGGGGTAACGCCCACAGAAATTGGCGCGCTGTACTACGACAAATGCAAGCTCATCGTTCACCATATGGACGAAGCGCAAAGCGCTACTACCTTGCTCCAATCACAAATACGCGGCGCATTGCGGATCAGCACGTCGGTGGCTTTTGGCAGGCGGGTGCTGTCGCCCATGGTGATGCGCTTTATGCAAATGCACCCCCAGCTGCAAATCGAGCTGAACTTTGAAGATCGTTACGTCAACTTGGTCGAGCAGGGCATTGACGTGGCCGTGCGAATGGGGCCGCTGGCCGATTCAACGCTGGGCGCGCGCTATCTGGGCGTCAACCCATGGGTGCTGGTGGCTTCAGGCAGCTATCTGGCCGCGCGCGGCAAACCTGCACAGCCTGCAGACCTGGCGGCGCACGACGCATTGATCTACAGCACAGTGCAAGGTGATGCACGCTGGCATCTGGGCGGCGCGAACGGGCGCTCGCAAACGGTGCTGGTCAAGGGACCGCTGCGTGCCAACAATCTGTCGGCCCTGCTCGTGGCTGCGCGCGGCGGTGTGGGGCTGGCGGCTTTGCCCAAGTACGTGGCCCACGCATCAGTGCAGAGTGGCGCGTTGACGGAAGTTTTGACAGACTGGGCGCTGCCATCGCAGGAAATACATGCGGTTTACCCATCGCCGCAATTGGTACCGGCCAAAGTGACCAGTTTTGTGAGCTGGCTCCAGGGCCAGTTTGGACAAAGTTGGTGGGCACACTAAAAACGGCATGATCTTGCGGCTTGGTATTTACACGCTGGCAGGACGCGTTTTTAGCTGTCAAAATAAAGTATCTTTTTTACCCACAAGCATGAAATTTTCTACGAACCTTCGCCGCGGCCTGACCATTTTTGCGGCGGCCTTGATGGCAGCCCTGCTGGCAAGTTGCGCCATATCGCCTGGCAACGTGCCGCCGCCCAAGCTGCTGGTCTTTTTGGTGATCGATGGCTTGCCGCAGCGGCAAATGACCGCTTACCGTGAACAATTCGCGCCTGACGGTTTTGCGCGGTTCCTGAACCAGGGCAGCTGGTTTGCCAACGCGAACTACGGTCATGCCTTTACTGTTACGGCCGCTGGCCATGCCGTTATGCTGACAGGTGCACCGCCGAGTCGGACCGGCATCATTGCCAACGAATGGCGCAACCCGGATACTGGCGTGCCCGTTTACAACACGGAAGATACAAGCGCTACCTACATCGGCCATAAAACCAACGCGTTTGACGGCACCAGCCCTAAAAACCTGAAGGTAGAAACCGTGGGAGATGTGCTGCGCGCAGCCAGCCCGCAGTCAAAAGTCATTGCCATTTCAGGCAAAGACCGGGGCGCGATTTTGCCTGCTGGCAAAACTGGCACCGCCTACATGTACATGGCCGCCAGTGGCGGTTTTGCATCAAGCACCTATTACATGGCGCAGCACCCGGCCTGGGTCAACGCGTACAACGTCGCCAGGCCAGCAGACCGATTTTTTAAAACCGAGTGGAAGGCTTTGTTGCCGGAAGCCGCCTACGCCGCGTCGCTGCCCGACAACCAGCCGTGGTTTGGCCCCGCGGGTGGCAAACTGCCGATGATGCTTGGCGCGGCCGCTGACGACGCACCTGGCCCGGCTTTTTACAACGCTGTCATGCGCAGCCCGTTTGGCGATGCGCTGACGTTTGACTTTGCCCGAGCCGCCATCGCCGGCGAGCAGCTTGGCCAGCGCGGCGTGCCCGACATCTTGTCCATCAGCCTGTCCAGTCATGACTACATCAACCACGCCTTCAGCGCCGAGTCGCGTTTGTCGCATGACCATCTGCTGCAGCTCGACAGGCAGCTGGAGCGCTTTTTTGCCGACCTCGACCGAACCATTGGCAAAGGCAATTACGTGGCCGTGCTCACCGCGGACCATGGGTTTATGCCTGCGCCAGAAGTAACTGCTGCGCAGGGTTCGGCGTCAGGGCGTTTAAATTCTACCCAGCTGCTCGGCCGCGTCAATGCCGGGCTCGAAAAGCGCTTTGGCGAAGGCAATTGGGCGGTGGGTTTTTCAGGTTTGTCGTTGCTGCTGGACAAAAAGCTCATCGCGCTGAAAAAAGCAGATCCTGCATTGATCGCCCAGGAGGCCAAAACCCTGCTGCTGGCCGAGCCTGCCACGGCGGCCGCCTACACCCGTGCCGAGCTGATGGGGGCTGCACCAGCTAATGCACCGTTGTTCAGTGCCCTGCGTCATTCCTGGCACCCGGACGTGTCGGGTGATGTTCAATATGCGCTCAAGCCAAACTGGATGTTTGGATCCGCGACAAATGTCGCTACCCATGGCTCGCCCTATGCGTACGACACGCAGGTTCCGCTGTTGGTCTATGGCCCGGCCTGGTACAAGCCCGGCAGGGTAGATGTGCCCGTCGACATGACCAGCGTAGCGCCCACGCTGGCCAAGCTGCTGGGTGTGGTGCGGCCAAACGGCGCGCAGTCTGGCGTTTTGCCAATTGCAGTGCCTTGATTTGGCGAATTAAGGGCGTTTTTCAGCTGTTTTACCTTTAAAAAGTGCCTGTAGACCAATAAATACGGGCGCGAGCAGCTCCTGAATAAATAGCAGCTTCAAGGCGCTTCAGTTTTGGGTTTGAAGCCGCAATAACGGCTAACTGCGCATTCCCAGCAACGCGGTGACCTGGCCATGCACACGTAGCGGCCATGCAATATCAGCCAGTGATGCGCGTCCACCAGATACTCGGCGGGTATGCGTTTAAGCATTTTCAGCTCCACTTCCAAAGGCGTTTTACCCGGTGCCAGCCCGGTGCGGTTGCCCATGCGAAAGATATGCGTATCGACTGCCATCGTTGCCTCGCCAAAGGCCGAGTTCAGCACCACGTTGGCTGTTTTGCGGCCCACACCCGGCAGCGCCTCCAGCGCCTCACGTGAGCGCGGCACCACGCCGCCGTGCTGGTCAACCAGCATCTGGCAGGTTTGCAGCAGATGCCTGGCCTTGCTGTGAAAAAGGCCAATCGTTTTGATATGCGCTTCAAGCTTTTGCAGCCCCAGGTCCAACATCGCCTGCGGCGTATCGGCCACCGTAAAGAGTCTTCTGGTGGCCTTGTTCACACTCACGTCAGTAGCCTGCGCCGACAGCAGTACAGCGGTCAACAATTCAAACACGCTGGTATATTCAAGTTCGGTCACTGGCTGTGGATTGGCTGCCTTCAGGGTCGCAAAAAACGGCGCGATGTTTTCTTTTTTCATAAAGCCATTTTTACATGCCCCTTCAATTCGCTTCCCGACTGAATAACGTCGAAACGTCCGCCATCCGAGAACTTTTCAAGCTTCTGGGCAAGCCCGGCATCATCAGCTTTGCCGGGGGCTTTCCTGACCCTGCCATGTTTGACGTGGCGGGCATACAGGAAGCCTCAAACAAAGCGCTGGCTGAAGACCCAGGCGCCGCGCTGCAATATGGCGCCACAGAAGGCTTTGGGCCACTGCGCGAGCAATTGGCCAGCTTTATGGGTGTGAAGGGCGTGGGGATCAACCCCAGTGAGTTGATCGTCACCACCGGCAGCCAGCAGGCGCTTGACTTGCTGGGCAAAACCATGATCTCGCCTGGCGACAAAGTCATTGTCGAAGGCCCCACGTTTTTGGCCACCATTCAGTGCTTCAGGCTGTACGGAGCCGAGCTCATCAGCGTGCCCTGCGACGGCTACGGCGTCAAAACCGACGAGCTTGAAAAGCTCATTGCCGAGCACAAACCCAAGTTTGTGTATCTGGTCCCGACCTTTGGCAACCCGAGCGGCGCGTTGCTGAGCCTGGAGCGCCGTAAACAAGTGCTGGAGCTGGCCGTCAAATACAACACGCTGATGGTTGAAGATGATCCGTATGGCGACTTGTACTTTAACGAGCTGCCACCGCCGTCATTGTTGGCACTCTCAAGCGGCGTGCCGGGTAGCCGCGACTTGATTGCCTATTGCGGGTCACTGTCAAAAGTGCTGTCCCCTGGCTTGCGCGTCGGCTGGATGGCCGCCCAGGCCGAGCTGCTGGCCAAAGCCACCATGTGTAAGCAGTTCAGTGACGCCCACACCAGCACCTTCGCCCAGGCCACCGCCGCGCAATACCTGAAGGCCGGCCGCATGCCTGCCACGCTGGCCAACGTACGCAAAACCTACGCCGAACGCGCCAAAGCCATGGGCGACGCGTTGAGCCGCGAGCTGGGTGATGCAGTCGAGTTCACGCAGCCACAAGGCGGCCTGTTCTTTTGGGCACGCCTGACAGGCAAGGGCGGCAAGCTGGCGGACGCTGGCGAGTTTGCCAAACGCGCGATAGAGCAGGGCGTGGCCTTTGTGCCCGGCGCACCGTTTTATGCGGCCAGTCCAGATGTGGCGACTTTCAGGCTCAGTTTTGCGACTGCGGGCGTTGACAAGATTTTGGAAGGGGTGGCGCGGTTGGGCAAAGCCTTGTAAAACGCGATACTTGCGCCTTTGCGCAGCTAACCCCGCGTTCTGCGGCGCGTGCGCAGGGCAATCGACGCAATCAGCATCAGTAACGCAGCCTGCAGGGGCAATCGCAGGACGAGTGCCCAATAGGGCACCGACGAAAACAACTCAGCGTTTTGCAGCATGTAAATGTTGGCGGGCGTCACCGCCAGCGTCAGTGCAAACAGGCCCCAAGCCGCCATTGGCCTTGTGGGCCGCCACAGCAGCGCCACCGCGCCCGGCATTTCTAGCGCGCCGCTGAGCAGCACGACTGCGCGCGGCCAGGGTATGTAAGCAGGCACGATGCGCATTTCTGCTTCAACAAATACAAAATGAGTAATGGATCCGATGAAGAACCAGAGAAAAACAAAGGCGAGTGCGGCGCGCATGGCGTTATGGGTTGGGCGCATCAGGGGTGTGTCAGTTGGTTGTGTGTGAAATGACATGTTGCAGCGCTGCTATCAGGCCATTCAAGCCGGTCATTTT
>JANYED010000131.1 GCA_025363315.1 Polaromonas sp. | reverse complement strand
GCCCTCCTCCTTGACCTCCACAAAACGCATCAGCAGACCACTCTCTGCGCATGATCTAAGCCTTTCCCAACATGCTTTTTCTAGCAACGGTCATGGCGCGTCTGCTGTCGCGAAATCAAGGCGGAGCCCCTTCCCCAAGTTTTTAGGGGCGGGGGACATTCGCGGAGGTAGATGCGACGTGGCCGCTGCGGGTTCAGCAAACCACTGGCAGCTTAAGAAGATTCGATAGGAAGAAATCATGTTCACAAAAATACTAATTGCCAACAGAGGCGAAATCGCCTGCCGCGTCATCTTCACCGCCCGCAAAATGGGCATAAAAACGGTTGCGGTTTATTCAGACGCTGACAAAGACGCGCGCCATGTGGAGCTAGCTGACGAATCCGTCAACATTGGCGCGGCACCCAGCCGCGACAGTTATCTACAGGCTGAAAAAATCATTGCGGCCTGCAAACAGACCGGTGCGCAGGCCGTGCATCCGGGTTACGGCTTCCTTAGCGAAAACGCTGGCTTCGCGAAGCGGGTTGAAGAAGAAGGCATTGTCCTCATTGGCCCCAAGCACTATTCCATCGCTGCAATGGGCGACAAGATTGAGTCTAAAAAATTGGCAGGCGCTGCGGGTGTCAATTGCATACCCGGCGTGAACGATGCGATTGAAACAGCTGACAAGGCGGTGGAGATTGCCAAAGGTATTGGCTACCCGGTGATGATCAAGGCCAGTGCGGGTGGTGGTGGCAAGGGCTTGCGCGTGGCGTTTAACAACAAGGAGGCGTTTGAAGGTTTTACGTCTTGCCGCAATGAAGCCAAAAACAGCTTTGGTGACGACCGCGTGTTCATTGAAAAGTTTGTTGAAGAGCCGCGCCACATTGAAATCCAGTTGATAGGCGACAGCCATGGCAATGTGATTTATTTGAATGAGCGTGAATGCTCCATCCAGCGCCGCCACCAAAAGGTGATTGAGGAAGCGCCATCGCCTTTCATCACCGACGCAACCCGCAAAGCGATGGGCGAGCAAGCCGTGCTGTTGGCCAAATCGGTGAAATACCAAAGTGCGGGCACGGTCGAGTTTGTGGTTGGCAAAGACCAGAGCTTTTATTTTCTGGAAATGAATACGCGCCTGCAGGTTGAGCACCCAGTGACCGAATGCATCACGGGACTTGACCTTGTAGAGCTGATGATTCGCGTGGCGGCGGGTGAAAAGTTGCCGCTGGCGCAAGCCGATGTTCAGCGCAATGGCTGGGCGATGGAATGCCGCATCAATGCTGAAGACCCTTTCCGCAACTTCTTGCCGAGTACTGGGCGGTTGGTGCGTTTTCAGCCGCCGAAGGAGACGATGTTTGCTGCGGACACTGAGCACCTGCATGGTGTGCGCGTCGATACAGGCGTGCAAGACGGCGGCGAAATCCCGATGTTTTACGACTCTATGATTGCCAAACTCATCGTGCATGGCAAAGACCGGCTGGATGCGATTGCCAAAATGCGTGAGGCGCTCAATGGTTTTGTGATTCGCGGCATCTCAAGCAACATCCCGTTTCAGGCGGCGCTGCTCGCTCACCCGAAGTTCGTGGCGGGTGACTTCAACACCGGCTTTATTGCTGAAAACTACGGCAAGGGTTTTCATGCTGAAGACGTGCCGCACGGCGACCCGGACTTTCTGGTCGCGCTGGCCGCTTACGTTAACCGCCGAATGTTAGGCCGCGCAGCGGGTATCAGTGGGCAACTTCCCGGCCATGGCATGACGGTGGGTGAAGAGTTTGTCGTTATTCAGCTAGGCACAGAAGGCAAAAACGCCACAAAGAGTGTTCTAGTGGCTGATTTTGAGGTTAAATCAGGCTCTAGCCGAATAGACACGGGCGCAAGCAGCTATGAAATATGTAGCAATTGGCACCTGGGTGGAGCGCGTATTCGCGGCACAGTTAACGGCAAGCCATTTACAGCGCAAGTTGAACGCGGCGTTGGCAAGTACCCCTTGGCCATTCGCATTGCTCACAACGGCACACGGCTTGATGCGCTGGTGTTGAGCCCACGCGCGGCAGCCTTGTACGAGCTGATGCCGCACAAAGCCCCACCCGACATGAGCCGCTATGTGCTGTCGCCCATGCCGGGTTTGCTGGTTGACGTGGCCGTGCAAGTGGGTCAAAAAGTGCAGGCGGGCGAGCGTATAGCGGTGATTGAAGCCATGAAAATGGAGAATGTGCTGTTTGCAGTTGCCGATGGCGTGGTGGGCAAGGTGCTGGCGGCCAAGGGCGAATCGCTGACAGTTGACCAGCCGATTGTTGAATTTGCTTAAACTGGAAATCCGTTAAGGATAAGTGAAGGACAAAACCATGAACACACAAGATTTTGAAGCGCAACTAAAAGCTGACAAGTTTGACGAAATCACTCTGCTCGAAAAACCTATGGGCTATGCCATGGGTGAACACCGGCATCCGTTTGAAGCCCGTGCATTGATTACCAAGGGTGACATCACCCTGGTCGTCGGCGGCGTTTCGACCACATATGGCGTGGGTGACATTTTTCGTTTGCCCGCGCAAACACCGCACCATGAAAATGCTGCGACGCATGGCGTGACGTATCTGGTTGGCCGTAAACACCCGGCAAGCGCATGACCCGGCCTTTCAAAGTCTTGGGCATCCAGCAAATCGCCATTGGCGCGCCCAGTAAAGACCGCTTGCGCACGCTGTGGGTAGACATGCTGGGCCTTGATATCACAGGCAATTTCGTCAGCGAGCGTGAAAACGTCGACGAAGACATTTGCGCCATCGGCAGCGGACCCTTTAAGGTTGAAGTGGACCTGATGCAGCCGCTCGACATCGATAAAAAACCAGCCGTTCACACCACACCGCTGAATCACGTCGGCCTTTGGATAGACGATTTGCCCAAAGCTATTCAATGGCTGACAGCCCAGGGCGTGCGCTTTGCGCCCGGCGGCATACGCAAAGGGGCCGCGGGATATGACATCTGCTTCATGCACCCCAAGGCGAATGATGAATTCCCGATAGCGGGCGAGGGCGTGCTGATTGAGTTGGTGCAGGCGCCGACGGAAGTGATCAAGGCGTATTCGGCGCTCGCTATTTCGGCTTAGGCCAAAACTTTCAGACAGGAGCCGACACTGATGGACTTGAGCAGCTACCCTCGCCGCCGTTATACCCAGGGGTTTACGCCGCTGGAGCACATGCCCAACTTCACCAAAGCCCTGCGCGCCACTTGCCCAGACGGCGCGGGCCCGAACGTCTGGGTCAAACGCGACGATATGCTGGGCTTGACGCCTGGTGGCAACAAAACCCGCAAGCTCGAATTCTTGGTCGCCGATGCGCTGGCCCAAGGCGCTGACACGTTGGTGACCTGCGGTGCGCCGCAGTCCAACCATTGCCGTGCCACGTTGTCTGCCGCCATCAAGGAAGGCATGAAGTGCCGCTTCGTGATTGAAGAGCGCGTGCCCAACACTTACAAGCTGGACGCCAGCGGCAACAACTTTTTGTTTCGCTTGCTGGGCGTGGAGGCCATCACTGTGGTGCCTGCGGGCAGCAACATGCTGGCAGCCATGCAAGTGGTGGTTGATGACCTGGCCAAGCTGGGCCGCAAGGGCTACATCGTGCCGGGCGGCGGCTCAAACGCGATCGGCGGGCTGGGCTATGTGGCCTGTGCACAAGAGCTGCAGCAGCAGTTCTTCGACCAGGGCGTGCGCATTCACAAAATCGTCGTCGGTTCTGGCAGCTCGGGCACGCATGGCGGGATGCTGGCGGGGTTTTTGGGCAACCGCATTAACATCCCGTTGATCGGTATCGGTGTCAGTCGGGATCCGGTGGACCAAAACCCGCTGGTGCTCAAGGAAGCGCAGGCGGTGTGCGATTTGCTTGGCCTGAACATCACCGTACCGGCAGACAGCGTGGTCAGCCATGGCAACTGGTGGCGGCCCAAGTATTCAGTGCCCAATGCAGCGATGGTGGAGGCGGTGCAAATGCTGGCGCGCACCGAGGCGATTTTGCTCGACCCGGTCTACACCGGCAAAATCATGGCGGGCCTGATCGGCCTGGCGCGCCAAGGCCACTTCAAGCGTGATGAGAGCGTGTTGTTCATCCACACCGGCGGCGCGCCGTCGCTGCATGCCTACGAGGCGGAAGTGCTTGGGCTGGCAGAGATGTCGCACTGATTGATATCAAATTAAAAAATGGAGACATCAATATGAAACAGCTTCGCATTTATTTTTTAACTTCACTTTGCCTGCTGCTCGCCCTGGCCGCGCAAGCGGGTGAAGTCATCACCGAGACGTTCAAGTCAGATGCGATTGGCCGTGACTACAAGTACACCGTGTACCTGCCCGACGGCTACAAAACCGACACCCGAAAGTACCCGGTGCTATATCTGCTGCACGGCGCAGGAGGGGACGAAAACGAGTGGCTGGCCAAAGGCGGTGCACGCGAAACAATGGACGCGCTGATTGCCCGCCGGCTGATTTTGCCGATGATTGTGGTGATGCCCGGCCACACGGCAGCCTGGTGGGTGGACGGCGCCAAAGAAAAAGGCGAAACCGCGCTGGTCAAAGAAGTCATGCCGCATGCTGAAGGCAAATACCGCATTGATGCGGTGCGCAGCAACCGGCTGATCGCGGGCTTGTCAGCAGGCGGCTTTGGCGCGCTGAACCTGGCCATGAAGTATCCGCAAATGTTTGCCGCCAGCGCCATTTTGAGCCCCGCTATTTATGACCCGGTGCCGCCCAGCCATTCGTCTGGAGTGCGCAACCCACCGTTTCAAAAAGACGGTAAGTTTGATGCGGATTTGTGGAAGTCGCTCAACTACGTGAGCCACATTGACGGCTACAAAAAATCCGGCGTTATTGTGCCGCTGTACATCAACTCGGGCGACCACGACACCTTCGGCATTGCCCTGCAAGCCGCCATGCTGTATGACAAGCTCCGCCTGCACCAACCCAAAGACATCGAGCTGCGGGTGGTCGATGGTGACCACGAATGGATGGTGTGGCGCGACACCTTTGGCGATGCGCTGCAGTTTATGAACGCGCGGATCGCGGGGCCGAAGTAATCAGGCACAAGCAATCGAGCTTAAGTAATCGAGCCTAAGTAATCGAGCCCAAGTAATTGGACCCAAGTAATCGGGCTTAACCAGCTCGTCTGCCCATGACACCTTCCTTCCTGGCCGGCATGGCCCTCGGCGGGTCTTTGATCGTTGCCATCGGCGCGCAAAACATGCATGTGCTCAGGTATGGCATTCGCCGTGAACATATCGCAGTGGTGGTGCTGACCTGCACGCTGATCGACGCCGCTTTGATGGCGGTGGGCGTTTTCGGCGTCTCTGGCGTTGCCCAACTCGATTCGGGTGTGCTGACCTGGGTGACCTGGTTGGGCACTGCGTTTTTGCTGAGCTATGGGGCCATGGCTGCCTGGCGCGCCTGCAAGCTGGGCAAATTGCAGGTGGCCCCAGGGCAGCATGCACCGCAAGGTTTGGCTGTCGCTTTTGCGCAAACACTGGCGGTGTCGCTGCTCAATCCTCACGTGTATCTGGACACCGTGTTTCTGGTCGGCCTGGTCGGCTCGCAATACCCACTGCAGGGCAGATTGCTGTTCTGGGCGGGTGCTGCCAGTATGAGCTTGCTGTGGTTTGTAGCGATTGGCTTTGGGGCGCGCTGGCTGGCACCATGGTTTGCCAAGCCGATGGCCTGGCGCTGGCTGGATGGGCTGCTGGCGCTGACGATGTTTTATCTGGCCTTCAACCTATTTCAGTCGCTGCGCACGTGATCGCGCCAGCGCGGCGTCGATGACGGATTGCTTGCTATCGCCTGCATCAGGATTGTGCGGCGTTTTTAAAAGTGTTTTAGAGCTCTGGTCGAATGAATTCGGGTGCGAATAGCTATGAAAAGCGTAGCGTCCCAGGGCTTGATCAGCCTGCACTTGTGACCACGCCGCCCAGCCGGTTTGCTCGCCGGTGATGTTTTCCAAACTGATGCAATCGACGGGGCACACGGCAATGCACAGCTCGCAGCCGGTGCAGTGCTGCTCGATCACGGTGTGCATCATCTTGTTGCTGCCCAGAATCGCATCGGTCGGGCAAACCGGCAGGCACAGCGTGCAGCCGATGCACCAGGCCTCGTCAATCACGGCCACACTGCGCGGGGTTTCCAGGCCGTTGGCGGGGTTCAGGGGCAGGGCGGGTTTGCCAGTGATGGCTGCCAGCTTGGCAACGCCCTCCACACCGCCGGGTGGGCACTGGTTGATCGGAGCTTCGCATTGAGCCATCGCCTCGGCATAGGCCATGCAGTCCGGGTAGCCGCAGCGCGTGCACTGCGTTTGCGGCAGTGCCGCGTGAATGCGGCTGGTCAGGCTGGCGAGCAATGAGGTCTTGGGGTGTGTCACCCCGATATTGTCCTGCTTTATTTGCTGCGAGCTGCTTTGGCGGGTGCGCGCTTGGCCACGGCTTTCACCAGTGGTTTGGCGACTGGTTTGCTAGCTGGTTTCGCAATCGGCTTGGCCACAGGCTTCGCAAGCGCTAACTTTTTAGGAGCTGCTTGCACACGTGCTGATTGGGCTACAGGCTTATTCAAGCTCTTATTTGCTTCCAAAATGAACGCTTTGACGGCCGGGTACACCAGCTCGCGCCAGCGCCTGCCGCTGAAAATGCCGTAATGCCCTGCACCTTTTGCTTCAAAGTGCTTTTTGTGTCCGGCAGGCACGCCGGTACACATGTCCAGGGCCGCTTCGGTCTGGCCAGAGCCTGAAATATCGTCCAGCTCGCCTTCGACTGTCATCACGCGGGTGGTTTTGATGTCACCCGGTTTGACGCGCTCCATCTTGCCACTGGTTGACTTGACGTCCCAGGTGCCATTGACCAGCTTGAACTGCTGGAACACTACGTCGATGGTTTCCAGGTAGTAGTCGGCGTCCATGTCCAGCACGGCGTTGTATTCGTTGTAAAAGGTGCGGTGCACTTCGGCGCTGGCATCGTCGCCTTTGACCAAGTCCTTGAAGAAGTCGAAGTGACTTTTGGCATGGTTGCTGGGGTTCATGGCCACAAAACCGGTGTGCTGCAAAAAGCCAGGGTACACGCGGCGGCCCACACCGGGGAAGTTGCTGGGTACGCGGTAGATCACATTGTTTTCAAACCACGAATAAGGTTTGTTCATGGCCAGGTTGTTGACGGCTGTGGGCGACTTGCGCGCATCAATCGGCCCGCCCATCATGGTCATCGACAGCGGCGTGGTCTCGCCGCGTGTGGCCATCAGTGATATGGCGGCAAACACTGGCACTGTAGGCTGGCACACGCTGATGACATGGCAATTGCCGTACTTGCCTTGCAGGTGCTTGATGAACTCCTGAACGTAATTGACATAGTCGTCCAAGTGAAACTCACCGTCTGACAACGGCACCAGACGGGCGTTTTTCCAGTCGGTGATGTAGACCTTGTGGTCTTTCAGCATGGTTTTGACCGTGTCACGCAGCAGTGTGGCGTAGTGGCCAGACAGCGGGGCCACAATCAGCACGGCAGGCTGGTCTTTCAGGTAGTTCAGTGTCGCGCTGTCGTCGGTAAAACGCTTGAAGCGGCGCAGCTCGCAAAACGGCTTGTCAATCTCGACGCGCTCATGAATGGCGATTTCGACGTCGCCATCGATGATGTTCTGAATGCCAAAAACGGGGCGCTCATAGTCCTTGCCCATGCGGTAAATCAGCTCGTAGCCCGCCGCTATGCGCTGAACCAGAGGGTTTTTCGCTATCGGTGAAGAGGGGTTGCTGTACAGCTTGGCGGCTGCCTGCGCAAAGTCAACAAAGGGCTCCATCAGGGTACGCTGGGTTTCGTAAACTTGGTAAAGCATGGTTCAAACCTTCGAAAATATAAATAATGGTGCAGTGCAGCAATATAACAGGCGTTGGCGTTGCATGTTGGAGAGCCATCACCAATATGAACCCCAGAATCCCATCCGTCAAGGCCACTCATGATTTCCTATACCGACCCTACCGCCCTCGACCGCATCGCATCCCTGAAAAAATCTGACCGCATGCCGGTCATGTTCTTGGGCCACGGCAGTCCCATGAACGCGCTGCCTGGTAATGACTATTTCAAAAGTTGGCAGGCTTTAGGGGCTGAGTTCGGTGGAAAAATGGCCCGGCCCCAGCTTATCTTGTGTATATCGGCCCACTGGCTGACTGAAGGCTGGCAGCTCACCGCCATGGCCCAGCCCAAGACCATTCACGACTTTGGCGGCTTCCCGCAAGAGCTGTTTGACCAGCAATACCCCGCACCCGGCGACGTGGCTGCCGCGCAAGCCATCAGCCAGCTCGTCCGCCAGCGCGGCTCATTGCCACTGGGTCTGGACGAAAGCTGGGGCCTGGACCACGGCACCTGGGGTGTTTTAAAGCCCATGTTTCCGGACGCTGACATCCCGGTCATTCAACTCAGCATGGACTACAGCCGTGCGCCAGAAGACCACTACGCCCTGGCCCAGCAGCTCAAAGCCCTGCGCGAGCGGGGCGTGTTGATCGTCGGCAGCGGCAACATCGTGCATAACCTGCGCCAGATGCAACGTGGGGCTGCAGGCAACCAGGCTTACGACTGGACGCTGGAGTTTGACCAGACCACGGCAGGGCACATTCAGCAAGGCAACCTGGGTGCGTTGCAAAACTTTTTGCAATTGGGCAGCTTGGCAAAGATGGCGCATCCTACCCATGAGCATTACCTGCCGTTGCTGTATGCGGCTGGGGCTGTTGATGGCAAGGAGTCGATGCGGTTTTTCAACACGGACTATCAGGGCGGGTCGATTGCTATGCGGTCTGTGGTTTGGGGCTAGGTTGTTGTTAATTTGGTGGTTATGATGACCACCATACATAGCCGTCTTGTGATCAAAAAGCTTGAGCAAGGCGGTTGGGTTCTGAGTAGGGTCAAGGGTTCCCACCACCAGTTCAAACACCCATCTAGGGATGCTCTGCATAACTCGCTGCGAATGTCTGTAGTGCAGGTTGGGATGAGCTGCAAGGCGCATTTCGCAGTCCAATAGCTAGCCTATTGGCAAGAAATGCAACGCAGCAGATCGCCCAATCCTGCGCTATCACACATCGCATGGGGTTATGTAGAGCATCCCTAGGCCTGGGCTGGTCACTGTCAAACACCCCGATAAAGACATACCTCTTGGCACGCTACGCAGCATTCAAAAGCAAGCTGGCTGGATTTGACAATCTACTTGAATGCAGAGGAAAAGCATGAAATTCGTTCTAGCACTCCACACAGACAATGGCACGAGCTACGGTGTCACCGTGCCTGATCTACCCGGCTGCTTTTCACACGGTGATTCGCTCGACGAAGCCATTGAAAGCGCCAAAGAGGCAATTGATTTCCATCTTGAAGGCATGGCAGAAATGGGGCTTGAGATTCCCCGACCACTTTTGATTCAGCAGCACCGCATGAACGCCGATTTTGCTGACGCAGTATGGTTTGTAGTGGATGTCGATGTGCGGCGTTTTGAAGGCAAGTCAGAAAAAATTAACATCACCCTGCCCAAACGCTTGCTGGTGCAAATTGATACCTGCGCCAAGGCTAGGGGGAAGACGCGCAGTGGGTTTTTGGCTGATGCTGCGCGAGGGGCTTTGGGGTGATTCAGGCGACACCTTTACTTTGAGGTGGTTCGGCTTGTCTGGAAGGTGATTTAGGCTGTTTTGGCGTTTTTTTAGGTATCTTTTAGGGCTGTAGCCCAATGGATATGTGTGTGAGAAGCTCCTGAATTTGTAGCGCTATCCTTTGCGAGGTTTGCCGGGATCGCCCGGCTGCGAGTCACTTTTCTTTGGCTATCGTCCAAAGAAAAGTAACCAAAAGAAAGGCGACCCGCAGTCTGGGCCGCTTCGCGGTTCCTTGAAAAAGC
>JANYED010000108.1 GCA_025363315.1 Polaromonas sp. | reverse complement strand
GCCTACCCCGCAGGCGAGCTAAAACACGGCCCGCTGGCATTGGTGACCAGCGCCATGCCTGTGGTGGCGGTTGCACCAAACGACAGCCTGCTAGAAAAGCTAAAAAGCAATCTGCAAGAAGTTCGCGCGCGCGGCGGCGTGCTGTACGTGCTGGCAGACGCAGGCGCCAAGTTAGTCAGCAGCGAAGGCCTGCACGTCATTCGCATGCCAGAGCATTACGGCCACCTAAGCCCCATGCTACACGTGGTTCCGCTGCAATTGCTGGCGTATCACACGGCCTGCGCGCGAGGAACGGATGTTGACAAGCCAAGAAACTTGGCAAAGTCAGTCACCGTTGAGTGACTGGGTTTGTAGGCGTGAAACGCCGTTTTGGCGTAGCCAAATCCAGGTCTTGGCTTGGTGGACAGTCACTTTGCTAAGCAAAGTTATGTGGCCATACAAACCAAGAAACCTGGCGAAGTCGGTCACCGTTGAGTGACCGGGTTTGCAAGGCATAAAGTGCCATCTTGGTGAAGCCAAATACAGGTCTTGGCTTGGGGGGCACAAACTTTGCGCGGTGAATTTAGCTGATAGACTCAATCAGTTACATAATTAACACTTTATTCATACAGAAATTTATGAAAGACTGGCGGCAGAACTTCGGTTGTCAGAGGCGCGGACTGGTGTTATTGCCGATGATCTTGTCGGTAACCCATGTCGGTGCTGCCGATGTACCCTCTTGCAGAGTGTTGTTGATCGGAAACGGTCAATATGCGCGCAATGCGCTCCTGCCAAATACTGCTAACGATGTACGGTTGCTTGAACGAGTTTTGCGAGAAGTGGGCGCCCAGGTCGAAACGCACTTTGACCTAACGCAACGTCAACTTGATGCGACTTTTCGGCGCTTCTTTGAGCAGATTCGTCGACAACCTCAAAACCCAGTTTGGATCTCCTTTGCGGGACACGGGGTTCAGCTCGAAGGCAAAAACTATTTGCAAGGGGTGGACAGCGATTTTTCGTCGCCCGAACGGGTACGCAGTGCAGGCTGCGATCTCGATGAATTGTTGTTTAAACTTCAAGAGGCAGGGCCGGTCGCGGCGGTGGTAACAATAGATGCCTGCCGCAACAATCCTTTCAAGCCTGAACCAACGCGCGGTGCAAGCGGCGGTCTTGCTCCCGTAACCGCGGCAGGTGTACTGGTCAGTTTTTCAACGGCTGCATACATGCGCGCGGCAGATGGCCCTAACGCTTCGACAAGTCCGTATGCGCGGGCGCTCGCCGATGCGTTGGCCCAACGGCCGGCAACCCTGGAACAGATATTCCAGCGGGCAGCCGATTCGGTCTATCGCAATACGGGACGTAAGCAAGTGCCCGAGTACCGCTCGTCGTTGCGGATCGAATGGCGGTTTACTGCCAAAAATGTGCAGCTGGCGCCTCTGCCGGTCGAGAACGCGTCGAAAACCATTGGAGTGCAAGGCCAAGGCCGAGGCGGCAACAGTTACCGGCCGGACCTTGCCGCACTGATCGATAGTGCTGAGTCGACCCTCACGCCCGATCAATTGGCAATGGAGTCTGACCGTCTCCAAAATCGTATGGACCAGACCGACGCCCGCGAAGCGCGCCAACTGCTGACGAACGGGCGCTTAGCTGGCGCGCGCCCGGCCGACGTTACGCTTGCAGCAATGCTGCTCGACGCCGGACGCACCGTGCCTCGCGACCGCTTGGCCGCAATCAATCTCTATGAGCGAGCAGCCGCACGGGGTTACGCAGTGGCACAGATGCTGCTGGGAGAACTTTTGTACGAGCGCCGCGATTTCCCCGGAGCTTACAAATGGTTGAGCGCGGCGGCGGATCGCGGACTGCGGCGTGCCCAGCTCGATCTGGCGCAAATGAAGCTCGAAGGTCAGGGAACACCGTTGGATGCTCGTGGCGCATTGGATCTTTTTAAACAGTCGCTGCCCACCAGGCTCCCTACTCCGGAGGATCAGCACCGGGCGCTTGACCTGATGCGAGCATTGCATGGTGGCGCAATGGGTTCTGGACGCTAAAGGCAGACGCTTCGATGAAAAGCTCTTCAGCCAGCCGGATTAACCGTTTCTTGGAGCGTCGCGGTCTTTGGCTGTCGAAAAACGCTACATTGACCTTAGTAACGCTGATCGTCTTCCTCGGAATCACAGCTGGCTTCGTCTACGCGTTAATGCGAGTCGAGGCTGAAAAGCGAAAGGCGCAAGGCGGTACGATCGTCGCGACACGCGGCGCCAGTGCGCTGCTGCCGTTTTGCGCGCACGCCGCAGTTGATTTCGATCCCGCCGCAACGATGTTTGACATCCGACAGGTTATGCGAGCAGCAGAAGGTTTTGTAACCTACGGCCCGGACGAATTTGGCCGCTTCCAGATCCGCCTGGCAGGCGGTGCCAATGGCGCCGGCGCACAGACGTTGCGCGCTTCTGCTGTCGTTGCCAGCATCAAAACGTATCCGGAATGCCAGTGACGCCACTCCAGACTGCCAACTTTCCGCGTCACTCAGTAGCGGCTGATATCTGGGCTGGCTGCGCCACGGCAGTCATCTTTTACATCGAATATTTGGGTTTGGGTTCACTACTAGGCGAAGCATTGGCGCCGGGCATGCCCCAGGGTGCTGCACTGGGAACGATGCTGGTAATCGTGCCGGTGGCAACCTGCTCGCTGTTTTCCCTGCTCAGTCATGGTGCGACTTTGTCGGGTCCGCGCACTGCGTCTTTGCTGGTAGTGACGAAACTATTATGCGTGTTAGTAGCAACTTACCCTAGCCTACAGGGAAGCAAAACTGTACTGCTAGCAGTTATAACTGCGACCGCCGCACTTACTCTTCTCTGCGGCCGCCACAAGTCGGTACAGATAGCGATCGACAAAGCGCCCAAGTGGCTGACCCAGGGTTTCATCTACGCGACCGCACTTGGCATCGTGGCCGGAAGCGCAGCCGCTGGTCGCCTGATGAGTTGCTTGCAGGTAGACAGCCTAGCTACGTTGCTGGTTTACTTACTGCCTGTTTTGCTCGGCATCGCTTGGAAGCCAGCGCTCAGTTGCCTAATTGAAAAGAGCAAAGGGCCCACGCGGCTAACTCGCACATTGACTTTTTTACAGCCGCTTTCGCTGCTGGCAGCGGCCGCTGTATCTTGGCTCATATATGAACAGACAAGTTTTGCGACACCGAACGGACCATTCTGCGGTCGATTTGGCGACATGCGCATGGACTGGTCACTGCTTTACAGGCGCTTGTTCTCGGTCATAAATCCAATTGACGCACCGCCGATCAGTGCGCTGATGTGGGCCGCGTTGTGCGGGGTCGTCGTGGGTGCGGTGCTCTTACTCGAAAGCCTGACGGCATTTGCCGTAAATGATGAACTTCCGGCCTATTCGAGGCTGCAACCGCGCATGCTCGGTGCTACGGCAGCTGGTAATTTGCTTGCCGCCACAGTGGGTGGCGCTCCTGCGTCTTTTTCAATGTCTCGTACCGCGATTTTGCGCATGCTTGGTGGCTATGGGCGGTGGGCCGTGCCGATCCACGGGCTTGCCCTACTGGCTATCGTTCTGCTGGCGACGCCGTTGCTTGCACTGGTGCCTAAGCTGACCGCATCCGTTGCCCTGACGCTGGTCGGCGTACAGATGGTGGGACTCGACACTGCGACCCTCTGGAAGCGCGGTTACCGGCCCCGCGCTGTAGCGCCACGGCTACTCGCAGTGGTAATGTTCTGGCTCGTAGTGGTTGTAAGTCTCGCTGCCGATAGCGCCTTGGTCGGCTTCGCCGTATTGACGGTGGTTGCCGGAATTCTGTTCCAGTTCAGGCAGTGGTTTAGGCGTGGGCTTCGCCAAACCACAGTTTCTTGAGTGCTACCTGTTATCCATCAATGGCTACTTCTTACTTCGCTCTCGCCCGCAATAAAGCTCGGACGTGGCTCCCGGCAACTCGTCAGGTTCTGCTCGCTATGTTGATCGGGATCGGCCTGGCGGCAGTTCTGCCCTATGTAGTCGGCGAAGAGCTCTCCGCCCGGGGCGTCGCTGGCGTATACGCGCCGCTGGTGGGGGCCTACCGGGGCAATGAGGGGCGGGATGCAGTTTCGGTTCTCCTGATAGATGACAAGTCGCTCCAGAATGCTCAGCAGACCTGGCCGGCAAGTTACGGCTACTATGCGCGGCTGCTTGATTCGCTGACGCGATACCGGCCGAGTGCCGTCTTTATTGACGTAGTTTTTGCGTCCCGGCGCAATGACGCTTCGATCACACGATTGGTCGAAGCTGCGTGCAAAGCCAGAGAAGCCGGCAGCCGTGTCTATTTTGCAGTGCGTCGCAGCGAAACCGGCAGTTTTCCGCTCCGTGCCGAGCTGCAGGAAGTTGTGCCCCGATGCATTGAACCGGTTGCCATTGAATACGTCCCCGATGCGCTCGACCAGATGGCCTGGAACTATCGCATTCAACCCGAGCCGACGCAGGACGGCACTTTGCTCCACAGCGTCGCAGCGACAATTTACCGTGACATGGGCGGTGTACTGCCTGCGCAAGGCCACGCAGCACTGGCTATCAATTGGGGATATCGCCCTGCCGATTCGGGCATCGAATGGTTGGTGGCGGACAAAAAAGGACACGATGGTAAAGCCTCCGCATTGGCGCACCAAAGCGACAGGCCGCATGCAGCAGATTCTATCGAGGCAGCTGCCAATAAATCGACATTTAGCCCTTACTGCCGCAAGCCGGACAATCCATTCTTGGAAACCCTACCTGCCGCATTGCGCAGCCATTGGAACCCTGACGTATCCAAGCCCATTTGCGTGTACCACGAAACCTTGTACCCTGCGGACCTTTCGACGTCTTCTGAAGAAGAAGAGCGTCGATTGACAGCCCAGCTGCGCGATCGGGTCGTCATGATTGGTACAGCGCTGCAAGGCTCCAACGACCGGGTGACCTCGCCTTTGCACCGGAGCGTGCCTGGCGTCTATCTGCATGCGGCTGCACTGGACAACTTGCTTTACTACGGCAAACATTACAAGCGCACCGCCCACCTCGGGGGGCATGGCGATGGGCTGCGCGTTCTGGCGCTGCTGATCTTTGGATTCATTGTGATGGTCGTCATGAATAAAAGCGGCCGCTGGCTTAAACAGCGTTTCCTAGCGGCGCCAGACGCTTCGGTGCCCGCATGGAAACGCAGGAGTTTGGTTGCCTGCAACGGGTTTGCGCACAAGTCAATCCGCTTCGTCGCTTATTTGGCGTTTTTCACGCTCATGATCTTTGTTGGACAGCAACTGGATCTGGGCATGTTGACCGTTGCCCATGTGAGTCTTTTCGCATCCCTTGCGGAATGGCTCGAATGGGGTGAGAAGCTTGAGGTCTGGTGGACGGGAAGATCCAGTCACGACCACCCTCATTCTCACAATACGTGAAGTTGTAACGCTTGCCTTTACCTATCTCCTTCTCACTCTTCATCATGTCTTCAAGGACTCTTCCCATGATCTCAAGCATCCGTCTGTTGTTAGCAGCAGTGAGTCTCTTCGCTCTTAGCCCTCCTATAACGGTGTTGGCTGCAGAGAACGTAACAATCGTAGCGGCGAAGGTTGATCCGCTGCCTTTATACGCAGTACCAGGCGACACTGCTGCTGTCAGCAGCATCGCCGCATCCAGCTTGCCGCTGGAGGTGCAGGAAGTACGCGGCGAATTTATGCGTGTCAGAGTCGGTGGTCGCGACTTGTGGGTTGACTCAATGATGGTGCGAGCCAACCGCAAAACGGCAGCGCGCTGCGGTGCCATAGCGGTAAATGGTTCCAAGGTAGCAGGCGAGTTAGGTGCTGGTAGCGACCGATGCAAATGAAATTAACTCAATTCTTTTTGCGGCTCGCGACTTTGATCGTGGTTGTGCTGCTCGTCGGCTGCGAGACCCAGCCGCTTTTGCGGGGCAAAGGACTTGCCAGCCTTCCGGGATCTCTCAGCATTTCGACAATTGTTCTGGCGCCTGATGCTCCGCTGCCGCCAGCGCCCGTGCGGCAATGGGCAGAGCTGACGCAGGATGTCGACAGTTACCGGGTGTCCGGTTGGGGCTTGGTGTCGATGCCGACCCTGCAGACCTATCTGAACCGGCTATACGCAATGATCAAGACCAGCGGCGGCTACTCGAATTGGCCTGGCTCAGTCTACATACTTGCTGACCCGGCCCTGAGAGCCACGTCAACCTCGGCAGGCAACATCTTCATATCGCTCGGCTGGATTCGCTCAATCAAGTCAGAGGACGAAATAGTCGCCCTGTTAGCGCACGAGTTCAGCCACGTCTACCTGAATCATCATGCTGGCACGGACGTTGGCAATGCGGCCGACACAGTCACGCGGTTAGCTGGCGTGGCGTGGATGATTGCCAATCGGAAAGTCCAGGCGACGGCCATGAACGGTGCCCTTGTCGTCGGAGGCATTCAGGCACTCGGCTCTGGCGTGGCAATGCCTGTTTGGCAACGCTCTCAAGAAGAAGAGGCCGATCGGCTAGGTGTCGCAATAAGCGTGCGCAGCGGCTACAGTTACAGCCAAGGCTTCAAGCTGTTTCTGGAGCACATCGATTCGTATGACACCACGCAGCAGGCCCAGGCCGATGAACGGCAGCAGGCCAGCTCTGATGCTTCGCGCAAAGCCGCGGGCCAAGCGGCGGGCGAGCAGTCGCGTCGGCTCCAGGGTAATGTTAAGGATGTCTCTGGCTTAGGCAAGGCCAGCACTGACATGCAAGTCAAGCTTGCCGAGGTCAGCACGGATATGCAAACCGCGTTTAAGCGTGCCATCGACCAGATCAAGACCAAGGTAACGGACAGCCACGATAGCGCCGCTTCGCGAGAGGAAACCTTGAGCAAGGCTGTTGCACCATTGCTCGCCGGCAAGCCGAGACCTGCTGCACGTGCTCAAGCGTGGGAGTCAGTCATGAAACAACGCGACACATCAGTGGTACTCGACCACTATGCGATGTTTCCCGCAATTGAACAAGCCATTGCTACCAAACGTCTGCCCGAAGCTTTGCGACTGGCCAACCTGTCGGCTTCTGGCGCCACTGCTAACGACGCACTGCCGCTTTATTACCTTCAACTTGTCACAAGCTTGATGCAACCGGGTCAGTTGGTACCGGACCTATTGCGTCGGCACAGTCGCTCGCCGGAGAGGTCATGGAAACTGGAGCTAATCATTGCAAGCAGCCTTGCACAACGCGATCGCGCGGTCGGTAAGGCTCGAATCGAAGAACAATTCCAGTACTTTCAAAAGGCACCTCCGGCGTGGCCGGATCTGATTGCTTTTTATCGGGACAACGGCTTTAACGTAGAGGCGAAATCCATGGCGCAGGAGTGCTCTTTGAAGATGCCTTCGTATCGCACGCCATGCGTGCAGGCGGCCAAGACAGAATCCGAACTGCAGGCAGACAACGCAGTGACGGAGCGGGAAGCCAAGCGCCTTGTCGACAAGCTTACTAGAAAGCGATAAATCGCCGCGTTTTTAAAATGACCAACCCAAGTTGAATAGTTTTTATCCCGCCAATCCTGCGGTGTTTTTCAGTCTGTATTTCGATTGGCTTTCCACTGCCATTCCTTCCAATAAATCCGCACCTGCCACCTGACTTAAAGCGGACGGCCTTCTCAAAGTTTGGAGCGGTTAAATCTTTATTCCCTTGGCTGACGCCGACGCAATCCCCACCGACGTTTTCCCCACCGACCCTCACGCTGTTGAAAAAGAGTTACGCCACGTGCGGGCGCTCATGCAGCTTGAGCAGACGGAAGACCTGGCGCAATTCAAACTCAAAAATGCCAAGGCCAGCATTGGCGAGCGGCAGCGGCGCGGCTTGACCTGGTACCCCATCGCCATCACTAAGGAAGAAACTGGCTTTGGCGGCAAGGTGGTGCTGGAGCTGGAGCGCCCTGCGGGTCAGCAGGGCCTGCACTTGTTTCAAGTCGGCAAGAATGCCTCGCTTTTCAGCAATGCGCCGGGCCACTTGAATGCGGCTGGCGATATGCCTGCGCTCAGTGGCGTCATCACTGCTGTGCGGCGCAATAAGTTGGTGCTGGCAACGTCGAAGGAAGAGCTTCCCGACTGGGTTGTTGACGGTACTAAGTTAGGCGGCAGCAGGTTAGGGGGCAGCAAGTTGGGAGTGGACCTCACCTTCGACGAGGTGAGCTACCGCGAGATGGAGAACGCGCTGAGCGAAGTGTTGCGCGCCCATGGCAACCGGTTAGCCGAGCTGCGTGACGTGCTGCTGGGCGCACGGCATGCGCGCTTTCGGGCTGACAAAGCTGACGACCTGTTCTACCCTAGCCCGCTGAACGACTCACAACTGGCGGCCGTGCGCCACGTGATCACGGCCGAGGACGTGGCCATCATTCACGGCCCGCCAGGCACTGGCAAAACCACCACGCTGGTGCAGGCTATTTTGGAGACCATCCGGCGTGAGCGGCGCGTGCTGGTGTGCGCACCGTCGAACACGGCCGTTGACCTGCTGACTGAAAAGCTGGCCGAGCGCGGTGTCAACGTCATCCGCATGGGCAACCCCAGCCGGGTGTCTGACCTGCTGCTGCAGCACACGCTTGATGCCCGCGTGATGGCCCACCCGAGCTATGCCAAGATGCGCGCAATGCGCGACACCGCCGCGCAGCACCGCAATACTGCAAGCCAAAGTGCCGACGTGCATGCGCGCCAATTTGGCTTTGAAGGGCGGGAACACCGCCGACAGCTGAGGGACGAAGCGAAGATGCTGACCCAAGCAGCCGATGATTTGGAGCGCTTCATGACTGACGACGTGCTGGACTCGGTGCAGGTCATCACCAGCACGCTGGTGGGCGCCAACAACCGCAACATTCGCCACCTTGATTTTGAGACGGTGTTTATCGACGAAGCCGCCCAGGCGCTGGAGCCGGGCTGCTGGATCCCGATTGCCAAAGGCCAGCGCGTGGTTTTGGCTGGCGATCACCACCAGCTACC
>JANYED010000043.1 GCA_025363315.1 Polaromonas sp. | reverse complement strand
GCAGCCAATGCAGCGATAGCGATTAGGGATTTTTTCATTTGAGAGTTTCTCCAAGGTTAAACAAAGGGCTCCAGGATTGGATCCCCGGGCCAACCTCCATTTAGGAAGTTATATATATTGAACCAGACCCGACAAGCCGTGGCAAAGGAATTGGAGAGGAATCGATGATAAAAAGTGTTTTCGTTGCGGTCATGCAACAAGTTAATCCCCCGCTGTGGACGGCACGCGACAAAACGGGTTTTTGAGTCACAACGCTGGCTGCTGCGGCAGATTGGCTAGACTTGCCGCATATCACCAGTAACTACCCTAAAACGTTAAAACGGCATCATGGACACCCTGATCAACAGCTTTGACAACGCATTGCGCACCGTGTTTGCCCAGCCACGCGCCAGCAAGCCCTGCCCAACGGTTGCAGCCGACCCCACCAACCTGTCGGCGCCTGACAAAGCGCTGGCAGGCGCGCTGATGCGGGTCAACCACGTGGGTGAAGTGTGCGCCCAGGCGCTGTATGCAGCGCAGGCGCTCAGTACGCAAGACCCAGCTTTGCGCCAGCAGCTGGTAGCCGCCAGCCGCGAGGAAGGCGACCACCTAGCTTGGACGCGCCAGCGGCTAGATGAGCTGGGTGCGCGGCCGTCGCTGCTGAACCCGCTGTGGTACGCCGGCTCGTTTGGCCTGGGGTTGCTGGCGGGACGGCTGGGCGACAAAATCAGTTTGGGCTTTGTGGTGGAGACTGAACGCCAGGTGGAAGCCCACTTGGCCGAGCATATGGAACGCCTGCCGTCGGGTGACCACGAATCACGTGCCATTGTTGCGCAAATGAAAAGTGACGAAGCACGCCATGCGCTTGAAGCGACTGCCTCAGGTGCTATCGAATTGCCAGCACCCGTGAAAGCGTTGATGGGCGCTGCGGCCAAGGTGATGACCACCATTGCACACCGGATTTAAACCTCCAGAACCTCAAAACTCGTTGTGATGTCGGCGGTTTTTCCCAGCATGATGGTGGCTGAGCAATATTTGTCGTGACTCATGGCGATGGCGCGTTCTACCGCGCTGGCTGTCAATCGTTTGCCCGTCACGGTGAAATGCATGTGGATTTTGGTAAACACTTTCGGATCAAGTTGGGCGCGTTCAGACGTCAGCTTGACCGAACAGCCCTGCACATCTTGCCTGCCGCGCTTCAAAATCAGCACCACGTCATAGGCTGTGCAGCCACCGGTGCCGGCCAGCACGGTTTCCATCGGCCGCGGGGCCAGGTTGGCGCCGCCATTTTGGGGCTTGACCTCGTCGGGTGCACCGTCCATTACCAGCGTGTGGCCACTGCCGGTTTCAGCCACAAAAGTCATGCCCGACTTTGAGCCTGTTGCGCTGTTTAAACCCGTCCAGTTGACCGTGCATTCCATAAACAAGCGTCCTTTTGCGAGATATTGATATCGAAAACTGAGTGAGACATCTAAAAGTGTCGAATTTCGGCGACAAGGTATTGTGCAGTGCAACATTGCAGCGCTATACTGATTTCATCGCATCACACCTAATTGTATTTTGAAGCAATTTGCTCGATGCAAGCATTGATGTAAAGGTTGTCTCCTCCATCTTCTCAAAGGATGGATTTACAGGCCCAAATCGCAAGGTTTGGGCCTTTTTCTTGCGCCGCTGTTACGCCTCTATCATTGAAGGCTTGCGAGAAAACCATGACAAAAACCCTCAGCCCATCTGACTACCTGAAAAAAATTCTTACCGCGCGCGTATATGACGTCGCGATTGAGTCAAGCCTTGAGCCAGCCAAAGCGCTCAGTATTCGGCTGAAAAACACGGTACTTTTTAAACGCGAAGACCAGCAGGCCGTGTTCAGCTTCAAGCTGCGTGGTGCGTACAACAAGATGGCGCATTTGAGCGCGGCGCAGCTCAAAAAAGGCGTGATTTGCGCGTCTGCTGGCAACCACGCACAGGGCGTCGCCATGTCGGCGCAAAAGCTGGGCACGCGCGCCGTGATCGTGATGCCCACCACCACGCCGCAGCTCAAAATTGATGCCGTCAAGGCGCTGGGCGGTGATGTGGTGCTGTTTGGCGACAGCTATTCAGATGCCTTCGCCCACGCCTCGCAAATTGAAAAAAAGCGCAGCCTGAGCTTTGTGCACCCGTTTGACGACCCGGACGTGATTGCCGGCCAAGGTACGATTGCCATGGAGATGCTGCGCCAGCACCCCGGCCCGCTGCATGCAGTGTTTGTGGCGATTGGTGGCGGCGGGCTGATATCGGGCGTGGCCAACTACATCAAAGCGGTGCGCCCCGACATCAAAGTCATTGGCGTGCAGATGGACGACTCTGATGCGATGATGCAATCGGTTGCCGCCAACAAGCGTGTCACGCTGGCGGATGTGGGTTTGTTTTCAGACGGCACGGCTGTCAAGCTGGTCGGCGCTGAAACATTTCGCATCAGCCGCGAGCTGGTGGACGAGTTCATCACGGTTGACACTGACGCGGTGTGCGCCGCCATCAAGGACGTGTTTGTCGACACCCGCTGCATTGTGGAGCCGGCAGGCGCTTTGGCCGTGGCGGCCATTAAAAAATACGTCGCCCTGCACAAAACCAAAGGCGAGACCTACGCAGCCATTTTGTGCGGCGCCAACATGAACTTTGACCGGCTGCGCTTTGTGGCCGAGCGGGCTGAAGTGGGCGAGGAACGCGAGGCGCTGTTTGCAGTAACGATTCCTGAGGCGCGCGGCAGCTTCAAACGGTTTTGCGAATTGATTGGCGAGTTGCCTGGCGGCCCCAGGTCGGTGACCGAATTCAACTACCGCATCAGCGACAAAGACGTCGCGCATGTGTTTGTGGGCCTGACGACGCTGAAGGGTGAAAGCGCAAAAATCGCGGCAAACTTTACTCGCCACGGCTTTAAGGCGCTTGACCTGACGCATGACGAGCTGGCTAAAGAGCACATACGGCACATGGTAGGCGGGCACAGCGCGCTATCAAAAGAAGAGCGACTGCTGCGCTTTCTGTTCCCAGAACGGCCGGGCGCGCTGATGAAGTTTTTGGCCGCCATGCAGCCGGGCTGGAACATCAGCTTGTTTCATTACCGCAACCAGGGCGCAGACTTTGGCCGTATTCTGGTCGGCTTGCAAGTGCCCAAGGCGGACGATAAGGCGTTTAAAAAATTCCTGGACACCGTTGGCTATCCGCACGTTGAGGAAACCAGCAATCCGGCGTACCAGTTGTTTTTACAAAGCTGAACCATGAGCCTGCCTGCCGCATCCACCTGCCCGCAGTGCAGCGCGGGCTTGCGTTGCGGGGTGGCCAGTGGCGACGCGACTTGCTGGTGCTTTGACATGCCGCGTGTCATGGCCGTGCCGCCGTTAGATGCCACCCAACAAGCCAGCTGCCTGTGCCCGGCTTGCCTACAACAACTCATTAGCCGCCAAATCGATTCACATGACCCAAAAAACCTTTCAGCTACCCGCGATTGAGGCTGTTGCCGATGCAGAACTATCGGCCAGGCTGCAGCACAAAATCGATCACAAAACCAAGCCACTCGGCGCGCTGGGCCGCCTTGAGCAGCTGGCACTGCAACTGGGCTTGATTCAGCGCCGCGAAACCCTTCAATTCAGCCAGCCGCAAATGCTGGTGTTTGCCGCTGACCACGGCGTCGCCAGCGAAGGTGTGTCCGCCTTCCCGCAAGCGGTAACGATGCAAATGGTCGCCAACATGCTGGCAGGTGGCGCGGCGATCAACGTGCTGGCGCGGCAACACGGCTTTGCGCTGCAGGTGGTCGATGCGGGCGCAGCAAGCGACTTGCCCAGTGACCTGCTTAGCCACCCCCAGCTCATCAAACGCAAAATCACACACGGCACGCACAACCTGGCCGCTGGCCCCGCCATGACGGCGCACCAGCTCAACGCCGCCCTGCAAGCGGGCAGTGATGTGCTGGCCAGCTTGCCCGGCAATGTGGTGGCGTTCGGCGAAATGGGCATCGCCAACACATCAGCTGCAGCATTGCTGCTGCACCGTTTGGCAGGCGTATCTATTGAAGACGCGACGGGCCGCGGCACGGGCTTGACCGACCCGCAACTTGCGCACAAGCAAGCCGTGCTGACACGCGCCGCCGCACTGCACAAATCTGCCACCGAACCGCTCGACGCGATGGCCGCGTTGGGCGGCTTTGAGATCGCCATGATGACGGGTGCCATGCTGCAAGCCGCCAGCGAACGCCGGGTGATTCTGGTCGATGGTTTTATTGCGGGCAGCGCCGCGCTGTGCGCCTGTACTTTGGCACCAGCGGCCAACGGCTACATGGTGTTTTGCCACCGCTCGGCCGAGCGCGGCCACCGCCTGTTGCTTGAGTACCTCGCGGTCAGGCCGCTGCTTGACCTGGACCTGCGCCTGGGCGAAGGCACGGGCGCGCTGCTGGCTTGGCCGCTGGTGCAGTCGGCTGCGCTGCTGATGAACGAGATGGCGACTTTTAAGTCGGCCAACGTCAGCGGCAAGACATGAGTCGGAAGGTATGAACTTCATCCGCGACTTCGTTCGTCATTATTTGCTGGCCGTGCAGTTTTTTACCCGCATCCCGATCACCGGCGCGCTGGCTGAATGGGTCGGTTTTAGCCCCACCATGCTGCGGGCCAGCGCGGCACACTTCCCCGGTGTGGGGGTGCTGGTGGGTGCTGTTGCCGCGGCTGTGTATGCCCTGCTGGCAGCGCTGCTGCCAGACACGGCCTACTCGCCGCTGGTGGCTGCCGTGTTGTCAACGGTGGCAACAGCACTGCTGACAGGCGGCTTTCACGAAGACGGCCTGGCTGATGTGGCTGACGGGCTGGGCGGCAGTTATAACAAGGCCCGGGCGCTGGAGATCATGAAAGACTCGCGCGTGGGCGCTTTTGGCGCGATGGCACTTAGCCTCGCGCTGCTGGCCAAGGTGGCACTGCTGGCCTTGCTGGGCAGCGTTGACGGCCCACCCGATGGCTGGGATGCTGCGCCCTTCGAGGGCTGGTATGTTTGCACGGCCCTGTTTGCGGGACATGTGGTGTCGCGCACGCTGCCGCTGCTGCTGGTTTACTGGTTGCCGCATGTGGGCGACACCGCAGCATCGAAGTCCAAGCCGCTGGCTGATCAAATCAGTTTCAACAGCCTTTTAATCGCATTTTTATGGTGTTTTGTGGCGCTAGCCCTTGTTTTATGGGCGCAAGCAGCTACTGATTTAATAGTAGCTTGCGGTTTTTCAGTGCTAGCGGTGTTGTACATGCACCGCCTCTTCAAGCGGCGGCTGCAAGGCTTTACCGGCGACTGCCTGGGTGCTGCGCAGCAGGTGTGCGAGATCGCTTTTTATCTTGGTGTAACGATTACTTTATGACGCTCTGGTTGGTTCGGCATGCCCAGCCGTTGATTGCCTCTGGCGTTTGCTACGGCCAGTTGGACATCCCCGCAGACCTGCAAGCTACCAGAACCTGCGCCGCAGAACTATTCAAAGTGCTGCAAAAGGGCGTTACCGTCATCACCTCCCCGCTACAAAGATGTGAGCTGCTCGCGCCCGAATTAATTGGGCTGCAGCCGGATTTAATGGTTAAAACCGACCCGCGGCTGCAAGAAATGAATTTTGGGCAGTGGGAAGGCCGGCCGTGGGCAGACATTGACCGAGCCGAGCTAGACGCATGGACAGCCGACTTTGCCCACTACCGCGCCGGCAGTACGGGTGAAAGCGTCGCCCAGTTCATGGCGCGCGTTGGCGCAGCGTTTGACGAACGCGACCCGACCCATGACACGCTGTGGATCACCCATGCAGGCGTGATTCGCGCCGCCATGCTAATCGCCAAAGGCGTTCGCCACATCAGCCGGGCTGACGAATGGCCCATGGACGCGCCAGCTTATGGACAATGGTGCAAACTGCCCAGCAAGCCCCACACAACCTGAAAAAACCACCATGGCCACCAATCTTGACGGGCAACTCGTCGTCGCCATCTCTTCCCGCGCATTGTTTGACCTGGAAGAAGAAAACCGGGTGTTCGAGCAGTCCGACGACCGCGCCTATATGAAGCTGCAGCTCGACCGGCTGGAGCAGCCAGCCAAGCCGGGCGTGGCTTTTTCGCTGGTTAAAAAGCTGCTGGCGTTTAATACCGAGCCAAACAATGAAGTCAAACGGGTAGAAGTGGTGATGCTGTCGCGCAATGACCCGGTGTCGGGCCTTCGCATCTTTCGCTCGGCGGACTTGAACAAACTGCAACTCGGGCGCGGCGTATTTACCCGGGGACGTGCGCCCTACCACTACCTCAAAGCGCTGCAGGCCAACCTGTTTTTGTCGGCCAACCCGCAGGACGTGCGCGCGGCGCTCAACGCAGGCTTTGCGGCGGCCACGGTAGCTACCCACGCGGTGCATGCCAAAACCACTTACCCCAACGAAGTGCGGATTGCCTTTGACGGCGACGCGGTTTTGTTTTTAGACCAGGCTGAAAAAGTCTTTCAAAAAGACGGTCTGGATGCGTTTCAAAAGCACGAACGCAAGCTGGCTGGCAAACCACTGCCGCCCGGCCCTTTCATGCCGCTGCTCAAAGCGCTGCACGGCTTGCAGCAGGCCGGCACACCGCACATGCGGATCCGCACTGCGCTGGTCACAGCGCGCAGCGCACCGGCGCACGAGCGCGCCATTCGCACCCTGATGGACTGGAACATTGAGGTCGATGAAGCGATGTTCTTGGGCGGACTGGCCAAAGGCGAATTTTTGCGTGAATTTGAGCCCGATTTTTTCTTTGACGACCAAACCGGCCATGTCGATGCGGCTGCTCAGCACGTGCCTGCAGGCCACGTGGTCAGCGGCGTGTCTAACCCATAACCGTGAGGACACCTGACATGGCTACTTCCGACATCGTTTCACCTGACAAGAATTCAGCGCCTGGCATCGCTGGCAAACTCAGCGCTTTCAGGCAATTTGCAAGCCGCGTCTGGGCGTTGTCTGCGCCCTACTTCCGGTCTGACGACAAATGGAAGGCGCGCGGGCTGTTGGCGGCGATTGTGGTGTTGAACCTGGCCGCGGTGTACATGCTCGTGCTGCTCAATGACTGGAACCGCGTGTTCTACGATGCGCTGCAAAACAAGGACCAGCCGGTGTTTTGGCAGCAGCTGGCGCGCTTTACCTACCTGGCGTTTGCCTTCATCATCATTGCGGTGTACAAGTTTTACCTGACGCAACTGCTGGAGGTGCGCTGGCGCGCCTGGATGACCGGGCATTACCTGGAGCGCTGGCTGGCCGGGCACGCGTTTTACAGCCTGGAGCTGGCGCGCTTCTCCGGTAACCCCAAAGCCGCATCAGACAACCCGGACCAGCGCATTCAGGAAGACATCAATCTGTTCACGGCCTACACGGTGTCGCTCAGCATGGGGCTGCTCAATTCGGTTGTCACGCTGCTGAGTTTTGTCGGTATTTTGTGGGGCCTGTCGGGCGCGTTTGCCTTCACGCTGGGCGGCAGCAGCTACAGCATCCCCGGCTTTATGGTGTGGATGGCGGTGCTGTACTGCGTGGTGGGCAGTGTGATCACCCACTACATCGGCCGGCCGCAGATCAAGCTTAATTTTGAGCAGCAACGCTACGAGGCGGACTTTCGCCACCACATGGTGCGGGTGCGGGAATACAGCGAATCGATTGCGCTGGACAAGGGCGAAGCGGTAGAGCGCACGCAACTTGACCTGCGGTTTTCAAAGGTGTTGGGCAACTATTTGGCTTTGATTAAAAAGCAAAAAAATCTGGTTTGGTTCACCAACTTTTTTGGCCAGGCGGCGGTGGTTTTCCCGTTCATTGTGGCGGCGCCGCGCTTTTTTAGCGGGGCGATTCAGCTCGGGCAGCTGATGCAGATCTCATCAGCCTTCGGCCGCGTGCAAGACTCGCTGAGTTGGCTGGTGGACAACTACTCAAGCCTGGCCGCCTGGCGCGCCACGACTGACCGTTTAACCAGCTTTGAGGACAACATTATGGCTGTAGCCCAATCAATACGGGCGCAAGCAGCTATTGATTTAATAGCTGCTGCCAGCGCCCCGCAGGTCGATGCCAACACAGTGTCGGCCCATGACCTGACCATTCGACTGCCTGCCGGCCAGA
>JANYED010000040.1 GCA_025363315.1 Polaromonas sp. | reverse complement strand
TCGATACTGATTGATGCGCTGCAGCTGGCACTGGGTGCGCGGGCCGATGCAGGCGTGGTGCGCGAGGGTGCGCAGCGATGCGAGATATCAGCCGAATTTGACAGCCCGCCAGCGCTGGGCGATTGGCTGGATCAGGCGGGCTTTGCAGCAACTGACACACTGCTGCTGCGCCGCACGATAGACGCGCAAGGCAAAAGCCGCGCATGGATCAACGGCAGCGCGGCCACGGCGTCGCAACTCAAAGACATTGCCGACAAGCTGGTAGACATACACGGCCAGCACGCCTGGCAAAGCCTGACACGGCCCGATGCGGTGCGCGGCCTGCTGGACTCTTATGGCCGCATCACCACCGAACGCCTGGCTGGGGTTTGGCAAAGCTGGCGGCAGGCGCAAAAAGCATTGACAGACGCCCGCAGTGCGCAAGACAGCCTGCAACGTGAGCGCGAGCGCCTGGCCTGGCAAATAGCCGAGCTGGACAAGCTGGCCCCCGGCAAGGACGAATGGACTGAGATCAATGCGCAGCACAGCCGCCTGTCGAATGCACAAACGCTGCGCGACGCCGTGCAGGCCACACTTGATGTGTTAGTCGATGCAGAGCAAAACGCGACCAGCCTGCTGGGCCGGGCCGTCAACGCGCTGCAAAGCCAGTCGCATATTGAGCCGCAATTCAATGCGCTGGCTGAAGTGCTGGGCAGCGCGCTGGCGCAAACTGAAGACGCCGTGCATTCGCTCAACAGCTACGCGCGCCATGCTGAACTGGAGCCGCAGCGCCTGAATGAACTGGACGAGCGGCTCGGCCTGTGGGTCAGCCTGGCGCGGCGTTACAAGCGCCAGCCCGCTGACCTGCCGGAGCTGCTGGCCAGCTGGCGGGCCGAACTGCAAAAGCTGGACGAAGCCACCGACCTGGTGCTGCTGGAAACGCTTGAAAAGCAGGCGCGCGCTGCGTACGCTGACGAAGCCAAAGCGACTACAAAACTGCGGGCCAAAGCCGCTCCCGCGCTGGCCAAAGCCATCACGCAAGCCATGCAGGGCCTGGGCATGCAGGGCGGCAAGTTTGACGTGGCATTGACCACGCTGGACCAACCCGCGCAATACGGGCTGGAGCAAGCCGAGTTTTTAGTGGCGGGGCATAGCGGCACCACACCGCGCCCGGTGGGCAAGGTCGCTTCGGGCGGCGAGCTGTCGCGCATTGCCCTAGCGATTGCTGTGACCACCAGCCAGTTGGGTGAAGCGCAAACCCTGATATTTGACGAGGTAGATTCTGGTGTGGGTGGCGCAGTCGCTGAAACCGTCGGCCGGCTGATGAAGCAACTGGGCAAAGACCGACAGGTGATGGCGGTAACGCATTTGCCGCAAGTGGCGGCGTGTTCAGACCAGCATTTGGTGGTGGCCAAACTGACCGACAAAGGCCAAACCTTCAGCATGGTGGAGCCCGTGACGGGCGAGGCACGCGTCGCTGAAATCGGCCGCATGCTGGGCGGCGAAAGACTGTCGAACACCACATTGGCGCATGCCAAAGAAATGTTGGGTCAATGACAGCGACGGTTAAAACAGCTCCTGAATCGCCGCTTCCATCGCCGCTTCAGTCCCCACGTTTATCGCCGCTTGAAATGGTGCTTATCACCGGCATGTCTGGCTCAGGCAAGTCAGTCGCGCTGCATGCGCTGGAAGACGCGGGCTACTACTGCGTTGACAACCTGCCGCCCGAACTGTTGACGCCTTTTGTTGCGCTGGAGCGCCAGCACGGTGCCAGCAAGGTGGCCATTGCGATGGACGTGCGCAGCGCCACATCGCTACCACTGGTGCCCAAACAGCTTGAGCAGCTGCGCGCGCAAGGCGTGGCCATGCAGTCACTGTTTTTAGACGCCAGCACCGACACGCTGGTGAGGCGTTTTTCAGAGACGCGCCGCCTGCACCCGCTGTCGCGCATCGACGCATCAGACCAGCACCGCGCGCTGGTCGATGCTATAGAGCTGGAGCGCGAGCTGCTGGGCGACATGCGCGAGCAAGCCCAAGTGCTGGACACCAGCATGATCCGCTCGTCGCAGTTGCAGGGCTATGTCAAGTCGCTGATTTCAGCGCCGACCACGCAACTGACGCTTGTGTTTCAGTCGTTTGCCTTCAAGCGCGGCATACCTCTGGACGCGGACTACGTGTTTGATGTGCGCATGCTGCCTAACCCGCATTACGAGTCAGGCCTGCGCGAGCTGACTGGCAAAGACGAAGCGGTGGTCACTTACCTGCGTTCGCATTCAGAAGTCGATGAAATGTTCAATGACATTGAAAAATTTATCTGCCACTGGTTAAAAGCGCTGGTGCGCGACCACCGCAGTTATGTCACGGTGGCGGTGGGCTGCACCGGTGGACAGCACAGGTCGGTGTACCTGGTGGAGGCGCTGGCGCAAAGCTTTGGGCAAAACTGGCAAACCCTGAAGCGCCACCGTGAGCTGGATGCCCGCTAAACACTAGTGGTCTGGCTCGTTTTCAAGCAGCTTGCGGACAGGTGCAGGCAAGCCCAGTAGCTGCCATTCACCCGACAAAAACCAGTTGCCCATCACACCATCGCTTGACGGCATTTTTTGGCTGGCTGAAAAGCCTGCCAACAGCGGGCTCAGGTGCATGTCCTTGTGGGTCAGCACATGCTTAAACGGCGGCAAATGCTGAATGCGCGAACGGCTGCGCGCTGGTAAAAACGCGAGCAGCGCGGCTTCGCTGTCAAAAACCGGCATGCAATACAGCCCGCCCCAAATGCCTGATGCAGGCCTGCGCTGAAGCCAAACTGCGCCGTCGGAGCGTTGTGCCCATAGCAGGCTTAAATGGTCAACGCTGCGCTTTAATTTTTTGCTTTTGGCGGGATAGGTTTCAGGCGCGCCTTGAACGAAGCCTTGGCACATGTCCTGTACCGGGCAAATCAAACACTGCGGTTTGCGGCTGGTGCAAATCGTGGCGCCGAGGTCCATCACGGCCTGGGTGTAGCTCGGCATGTTTTGCGGCAGGTTTGTGCGGGGCAACAAGTTGTTGGCCACCACCCACAACCGCTTTTCGTTTTTACCGAGTGCCAGATCATCAGCAAAAGCCAGCACCCGCGTGAGCACGCGCTTGACGTTGCCGTCCAAAATGGCCACCCGTTCGGCAAAGCAAAATGAGGCGATAGCTGCGGCTGTTGACGGTCCAATGCCCGGCAGCGTTTGCAGCACCGCAGCAGATTGCGGAAACCGCCCACCATGCAGCGCCACCACGTCTTGCGCGCAGCGGTGCAAATTGCGCGCTCGGCTGTAGTAGCCCAGGCCGCTCCACAGCGCCAGCACATCGTCAGGCTGGGCTGCGGCCAGGTCAGCCACTGCGGGGAAGCGATCTAAAAACCGGGCGTAATACCCCAGCACGGTGGTGACCTGCGTTTGCTGAAGCATGATTTCAGACAGCCATACCCGGTACGGGTCGCGGGTGTTTTGCCAGGGCAGGCTGTTGCGCCCATGCGTTTTTTGCCACGCCACCAGCCTAGCTGCAAAGTCTTGCTTCACTTTGTTAAGTTTGGCAGTTTTCAGGCAGCTGAAATATCGAGTACGGTGTCTTGCGCGTCCCGCTTCTCGTGCTGATTCAGAGCCACATCCAGATCCACCACGTCGGCCAAACTGCTGACCGGCGTGCCCGCCAGGTGCGACGTCAACTCGGTGAGTTTGCTGTCGAGCAGATTGAGCTCGTCTTCCTGCACATCAATCTCGTTCATGCGTTCGTCAAGCCCGGACGCAGCGTTTTGAATGCGTTCAATCGCCTCGATGCGGCGGCCAAAATTACGGCGCCGTTCGCGCAGTTGCGCATCGAGTTGCGATGCTGCCGATTTATTCCACAGCTCTACCTCGCCGAGTGCTGACTCGTACACCACGCGCAGGCGGGTGGCCAAAGCGCGAACCAATCGCTCTGAAAAATCGGCCTGCGACAGCTTGAGCACATTGGTCACGCCCAGGTACTGCAAGTGGCTGCGCTCGATCAGGCTGAGGTCGTTTTCAAAACGCTTCATGTCGGGCACTTTGGGCGCTTGAAGCGAAAAGCCGAACTCGGCATTGAGCTGCTTGAACGATGCCATCAGCATGGTGTGTATCTCACCCCCGATGGTTTGCGACTGCTGCAGTGCACCGCGCAATCGGTTAAATGTTTGGCTGTAGGCTTTTTTAACGCCAAATTTAATACCCGGTTGCTTAAGCGTTTTGGTCAGCTCGGCCAGCTCGCCTCTCAACGTGGGTGTACCCAGCAGGTTGAACACGTCGCGCAGCAGTTTGAGGTGCACCGAACGCACGGCATGTATTTTGGCCCCGCTGGTATCAAACTCGATTTGCTCTTGTTCAATGCGGATGCGCATATGTTTGATAACGGTCGCGTTTTTGCCTTTCAGGCCGCGCAGCTCGTCCATTTGCTCGGTCAGGTCGCGGCGGCGAATGTGTATCGAGCGGCCCGCCTCGGTGCGCAGCTCGGCAATACCGGTGGCCACGGCTGACCGCAAGATCCGCTGGCGCTTGCCCATGATGCCGTCGGCCAGCGCCAGCTCCAGGTCAGGCAGGTGGCTGGCCGCCAGCAGCACGTCGTCGCGCGTGACTTTGGCGACCAGGCCTTTTTGTGCCGACACGGGGATCACCTGATCGACCGGCAGCCCCAGAATTTCAGCTGACGTGCTGCGCTGCCGCTCAATTTGCGCCTGCACCTGTTCGGGTGAACTCAGCGAGTCCCACAGCGTGTCGATTTTGTTCAGCACCACCAGACGCGAAATGTTCTCGTCGTCTTCAGTGATCAGATGCTCGCGCCAGATGGCCAGGTCAGACTTGGTCACGCCGGTATCCGCCGCCAAAATAAACACCACCGCATGCGCTTGCGGAATCAAGCTAACGGTCAGTTCAGGCTCGGCGCCGATGGCGTTCAAGCCCGGCGTGTCCAGGATCACCAAGCCCTGTTTGAGCAGCGGGTGCGCAATGTTGATTAGCGCGTGCCGCCATTTGGGCACTTCAATCAGCCCGTCAGCACCGACCAGCGGATTGTCGTCAATATTTTCGTCGTGCCAAAAGCCCAGCGCGGTGGCTTCTTCCTTCGTGACGTGGCGCACTTCGGCTACTTTTTCAAGTGCCAGTGCCAGCTGGGCCGGGTCGTTCACGTCCAGGTCGACCCGGGTCCATTTTTCAGGCACCGCGCGCCATTCCATCAGCGCCTGGGTTTGCAGCCGGGTTTCAATCGGCAGCAAGCGCAGGCAAGGCGGCACGTCAGCGTCATAGCCCAATTCTGTTGGGCACATGGTGGTGCGGCCTGCGCTGGCGGGCATGATTCGTCTGCCGTAACCGGCAAAAAAGATGGCGTTGATCAGCTCTGACTTACCGCGCGAGAACTCGGCCACAAAAGCCACCATGACCTTGTCAGACCGGACCTGGGTTTCAAGCCTGCGCAGCCGCTCTTCAACGGCGGCGTCAAGCAGGTCATGGTCTTTCATCCATTCGGCAAGCAGCTTGAGCCGCAAGGCAAACTCGCGGCGCCATGTGCCGTGCTGGTCGAATTGTTCGTTAAAAGACATGATTTGCGCTTAAAGAGATTGAATCAATATAGCATCGGTCTGCCACAAGAGCCACAGGCCAGGCTGCAAGGCGTCAGGGTTTTTGACATACCGCACAAAAAAACGTCGACCGCTGACCTTGCCGCATGCCTTTGATCGGCCCGCCGCACACCTTGCAGGGCTGGCCGGCCCTGTCGTACACCATCGCCTCTAATTGAAAGTAACCGGTTTGCCCCTCGGCGTTGGAAAAATCCTTCAGCGTGCTGCCGCCCTTGGCCACAGCTTGCGTCAGCACGTGGCGAATGGCGCTGTGTAGCCGCTGGCTGCGCGGTTTGCTGAGCCGCGATGCCCTGGTGGTGGGCCGTATGCCCGCTAGAAACAGGGTCTCGGACGCATAAATATTGCCAACGCCCACCACAATTTCGCCCGCCAGCAGCACCTGTTTGATGGCCGTTTTTTTGAGTTTTAGCGCGGTGTGAAAGCTGGCAGCATCAAAGCTGTCGCCCAACGGCTCAACGCCCAAGCGACCGAGCAACTTGTGCGCAGCAGCGTCGCCTTCGCCCAGCGCATACACGACCGCACCAAAGCGGCGCGGGTCGTGCAGGCGCAGGGTGCCGTGGCTGGTGGTCAGCTCAAAATGGTCGTGCTTGCCCGGCGCAGGCAGATCATGACCAAAACTGACGCTGCCCGACATGCCCAGATGCAGCAGCAGCAAGCCATCGGTCAAGTCGATCAGTAAATACTTTCCTCGCCTGCGCACACCCAGCACCCGCTGGCCGTGTAGCAGGTCGGGCGCGCAGCCGAGCGGCCAGCGCAGGGGCTTGCCGAGCTGAGCCGTGTGAATGTGCGCGCCCGCGATGCGGCTGGCAAAACTGAGGCGGGTGACTTCTACTTCGGGGAGTTCAGGCATGAGGGGATTAACAGGTCAGGGGTGCTATTGATACGCTTCAATTATCATGGTCGAATGAAGAAATTACTCATAGGTGCTATTTATGGTTTGTGCTGCGCCAGCTCTGCGCTTTGGGCACAAACTACACCACCAGTCACGCCACCAGTCACGCCATCAGTCACGCCATCAGTCAGCCCACGAACGCCCGCCGTCAGTGAGCTGGAACAAAGCCAGAAAGCGCCAGATACTGAATCGTCTGACCTGAATGCCGAACTTTTTTACCGCCTGCTGATTGGCGAAATTACAGCCCGGGACGGCGACGCGGGCGCCGGCTATGCGCTGATGCTTGATTCAGCCCGTAAAACCAACGACGCGCAGTTGTACCAGCGCGCGGTTGAAATCGCCTTGCAGTCACGCTCAGGCGATGCGGCGCTGCAAGCCGCGCAGGCCTGGCGGCAGGCCCAGCCTGACAACCGCGACGCCAACCGCTACGTGTTGCAAATTTTGATTGCGCTAAACCGCATCCAGGAAACGCAGGAGCCCTTAAAAAAAGGCGTTGAGCTGGCCAGCGCTGCCGAACGCGCACGTGCCATTTCGGGCATCCCGCCGGCCTATGCCCGCGTCAGTGACAAAAAGCTGGCCGCCAGCGTGGTAGAAAACGCCTTGGGCACCTACGTGATCAACCCCACAACCGCGGTGGCCGCCTGGACAACCGTGAGCCGCATGCGTCTGGCCGCTGGAGACACTGAAGGCGCGCTGCAAGCCGCCCAAAAAGCTCAGGCCACCGATGCGCTCGCCGAGGGCCCGGCGTTGGTGGCACTGGAGCTGATGAGCCCCAAACTGCCCGCTGCCGAGGTGGTGGTCAAAAAGTACTTTGCCAGCAATCCAAAAGCGATTCCAGAGATCCGCATGGGGTATGCGCGCGCGCTGCTGGACGCTGCCCGCTACGGCGAGGCCGCAGCTGAGCTGCAAATCGTCATCAAGGACAAACCCGACTTTGCCCCGGCCTGGCTGGTGCTAGGCTCGCTGCAGCTGCAAGACAACCAGCTGACGCAGGCGCAAACATCTCTTGAGCGCTATGTGGCGCTGAACACGGCTGCCAGTCAGAAAACCGAAGATGACGAGCCTGACCGCGGCCTGGCACAGGCGTACCTGTCGCTGGCGCAGATTGCCGAAAAGCGCAAGGATTTTGCGGGCGCTGAAGCCTGGATCAACAAAATTGAAAACTCGGCCGACATGATGCAGGCACAAACCCGCCGCGCGTCGATTCTGGCCAGTCGCGGCAAACTGGCCGAAGGCCGCGAGCTGATTCGCAGCCTGCCCGAGCGCAATGCAGGCGACGCGCGGGCCAAGTTGCTGGCTGAAGTGGGTCTGCTCAGGGATTTAAAGCAGTACAAACTGGCGTACGACCTGCTGGGACAAGCAGTTAAAACAGACAGCCGGGACACAGACCTGCTGTACGACCAGGCCATGATGGCCGAAAAGCTGGGCCAGCTGCCTGAAATGGAGCGCCTGCTGCGCTTGGTGATTGAGATCAAACCTGACGCCTACAACGCCTACAACGCGCTGGGGTATTCGTTTGCCGAACGCAATATGCGGCTGCCAGAAGCAAAACAGCTGATCACTAAAGCGCTGGAATTTGTGCCCAACGACCCGTTTATTCGCGACAGCTTGGGCTGGGTGGAGTTCCGGCTGGGCAACAACGCCGAGGCCCTCAAAATATTTGCGGACGCTTTTAAAACCAAACCCGATTCGGAGATCGCCGCGCATTACGGCGAGGTGTTGTGGGCGACCGGCCAGCGCGACAAGGCGCTCGGCATCTGGCGTGAAGGCCAGTTGCTGAACCCTGAAAACGAAACGCTGCTGGAAACGCTCAAACGCCTGAAGGTGCGGCTCTGAGCAGCTGTATGCAACGTTTTGCAACGCGGGCTTGCCTGCTAATTGCTACGCTTTTAATAGCTGCCTGCGCCCATAAACCGGGCGCTACAGGCCTAAATGATACTCAAAATGGGACTGAAGGCACTGCAGCCAGTTTTTGGGTGGGGCGCATCAGCCTGCAACTGCAAAGCGAGCCACCGCAGGCTTTTTTTGCGGGTTTTGAGCTTACAGGGCGGGCCAGCAGTGGCCAGCTAAGTTTGATCAGCCCGCTGGGCACCATACTCGGCGTCATGCGCTGGTCGCCGGCTGAAGCCGTGTTGGAGCAAGGCGGCGTCAGCAAACGCTTTGCATCGACCGACGAGCTGTTGGCGCAAACCACTGGCGCAGCGATTCCCCTGCCAGCCCTGTTTGACTGGCTGCGCGGCGTCAACACGCCAGCACCGGGCTGGAACGCGGACTTGTCGCAGCACAGTGCCGGGCGCATCAGCGCCAAAAGAACAGCACCTGCGCCGCAAGCTGAGCTGCGCCTGGTGCTGGACAAATAAAAACATGAAAGCCAGATCGTGAAGGCCATCTACGACGTTCCCGCGCCGGCCAAGTTGAATCTTTTTTTGCACATCACCGGGCGGAGGGCGGACGGCTACCACCTGCTTCAATCGGTGTTCATGCTCATCGACTGGTACGACACGCTGCATTTTGAAGTGCGGGCCGATGGGCAAATCACCCGCAGCGACATTGGCGCGGCCAGCGCAGACCGGTTGCCCGCTGAAGACCTGACGGTGCGCGCCGCCAAGGCGCTGCAGCACGCCTGCGGTACGCCGCTGGGCGTGCACATCAGTCTTGAAAAGCGTATTCCCACACAAGCGGGTATGGGCGGCGGGTCATCTGACGCGGCCAGTTGTTTGCTCGCGCTGCAGCGCTTGTGGGGCGTCAAACTGCCGCGCCAGAATCTGCTGGAAATAGCGCTGAAACTTGGATCTGATGTGCCGTTTTTTTTGTCGGGCGGTCACGCCTGGGTTGAAGGCGTGGGCGAGCTCGTCACGCCCATCACCTTGCCGCCGGCTGATTTTTTGGTGGTCAAGCCACCTGAAGGGCTGTCAACGCCTGCTATTTTCAGCTCGGCATCGCTCAAACGCGACTCTGAAACTGCTACAATCCAAGGCTTTGCTGCGAACAATCCGGCGCAAATCTTTGGGTTTGGGCGTAACGACTTGCAGCCAGTGGCCCAGGCGCTTTGCCCGCAGATTGTCCAGTCACTTGACTGGTTGTCGGCACAGCAGCTGGACGGCCGAATGACTGGCTCAGGAAGCGCGGTTTTTGCACAGTTGCCGCATAGCGTAAATGTTCATGCCCAGCCTAGTGGCTGGAATGTTCGCAAATGCAAGAATTTGCAGGCCCATCCTCTGGAAAGCTGGTAGTTTTCAGGGGGGCCGCAAATAAATGGTTATGGGTTGGATGCCTTGAGTCTTCTCTCGGCATTTGTCCCGTGTAGGGGTGTCGCCAAGTTGGTTAAGGCACCGGATTTTGATTCCGGCATTCGCAGGTTCGACTCCTTCCACCCCTGCCAAAATCTATCGGCTCGTGCACTGCGCGAGCCGGCTTGGTCTTGTACCGGCTCGCGCAGTGTATGAGCCGTTTAGTTTTTATACCGGCTCGCGCAATGCACGAGCCGGTGTCGTTTGGATTAGCTTTTTTCATTAAATTCAGCCACGCCAATGCAAATAAACGCTGGGCCCTACATGCAAACGCTCCACCAAACGCATCTTCAAACGCACAGCCCCGCGCACACCCAAGCGCATCCGGATTTCATGCTGTTCACGGGCAATGCCAACCCGAGCATGGCCCTCGAGATTGCGCAGCATTTGGGCATTTCCCTCGGTGCCGCACATGTAGGCCGGTTTTCAGATGGTGAAGTCACGGTTGAAATCCAGCAAAACGTGCGTGCCAGAGACGTGTTTGTGGTGCAGTCGACCTGCGCACCCACCAACGAAAACCTGATGGAACTGCTCATCATGGTAGATGCCCTCAAGCGCGCATCAGCAGAGCGTATATCCGCAGTCATTCCCTACTTCGGCTACGCCCGGCAAGACCGTCGCCCGCGTTCAGCCCGGGTCCCGATCACCGCCAAAATGGTGGCCAACATGCTGCAAGCTGTTGGGGTATCGCGCGTTTTGACGATGGACTTGCACGCTGACCAGATTCAGGGCTTTTTTGACATTCCGGTGGACAACATTTATGCATCGCCAGTGCTGCTGGGTGACTTACGGCAAAAAAATTATTCAGACCTGATGGTCGTATCGCCCGACGTAGGCGGCGTGGTTCGCGCACGGGCGCTGGCCAAGCAGCTGGGTTGCGACATGGCGATCATTGACAAGCGCCGCCCCAAGGCCAATGTGTCTGAAGTCATGCACGTGATTGGCGACATTGAAGGCCGCAACTGCGTCATCATGGACGACATGATTGACACCGCAGGCACGCTGGTAAAAGCCGCTGAAGTGCTTAAAGAGCGCGGCGCGAAAAAAGTTTACGCGTATTGCACACACCCCATCTTCTCAGGCCCGGCGATTGACCGAATCGCTCAAGGCGACGCACTCGATGAAGTCGTCATTACCAACACCATTTCCCTGACCGACAGCGCCAGGGCCTGCAAAAAAATACGCCAACTCTCTGTAGGCCCGCTGATTGCTGAAACAATTCAGCGCATCGCCAAAGGTGAGTCGGTGATGAGTTTGTTTTCAGACCAGGACCAAGCGGTTTTGATCTGAAACAAAAAGTGGTGACAGCTTGAAAACTGTCACCTTTTTAAACGGGGCAACGCTGGTCGCGGCCTGCCCTTTTCAAGGAGTATTTTATGAAATTCGTCGCTTTTGAGCGCGCAATGCAGGGCACGGGTGCGAGCCGCCGTCTCCGCATCACTGGCCGCACACCCGGTATCGTTTATGGTGGTACTGGCGATGCGCTGTTGATCGAACTTGATCACAATGCACTGTTCCACGCCATTAAAAAAGAAGCCTTCCACGCGTCGATTCTCGACATGGAACTGGCCGGAAAAGAACACAAAGTGCTGTTGCGCGATTTGCAAATGCACCCGTTCAAGCCGCAAGTCTTGCACATCGACTTCCAGCGGGTTGAAGCCCGTACAAAAATGACCGTCAAGGTACCGCTGCATTACAGCGGTGAAGAAAACTCACCTGCTGTCAAAACTGAAAACTGCCTGGCCAACCACGTGTTGACCGAGTTGACGATTTCCTGCTTCCCGGCTGACATTCCTGAGTCTATTGATGTGGACTTGAGCAACCTGAAAAAAGGTTCCTCGCTGCACGTCAAGGACATCACGCTGCCAAAAGGCGTGAAGTTTGTGACCAAAGGCCAGGTCAACCCGGTGCTGGTGTCCGTCACCGCCATTGTGGAAGAAGTCGAAGCGGTCGCACCTGTGGCTGACGCTTCGGGCGGCAAAGACGCCAAAGCTGCCGCTGGTAAAGCCGCTGCTGCCGCCAAAGACGCTGCCAAACCAGCAGCCAAACCAGCTGCCAAGCCAGCTGCCAAGAAGTAATCCACTTTTCGGATTGGCTGCAAAGCCCCAGCCCCTGCCCTCGCAAGAAGGCAGGGGCTTTTTTCATGGCGTTCTAAAATTGATGGATGGAAACTAAAACATGATCAAGCTGTTCGTCGGCCTGGGCAACCCCGGCGCAGAATATGAGGCCACCCGGCACAACGCCGGCTTTTGGTGGGTAAATGCGCTGTCGCGCGAACTCAAGGCGCCGCTGGCCTTTGACAAGAGTTACTACGGCCAGGTCGTGCGCACCGCCATCAACGGGCAAAATATTTGGTTACTGACTCCGCAAACCTTCATGAATCTGTCGGGTAAATCGGTGGCGGTCTTGTCAAAATTTTTCAAAATCAAACCCGAAGAAATTTTGGTCGCGCATGACGAACTTGATGTGGTTCCCGGTCACGTCAAACTCAAATTTGGCGGCAGCCACGCCGGCCACAACGGCTTGCGCGACATCCATGCGCAAATGGGCACAGGCGACTACTGGCGGCTGCGCCTAGGTATTGGCCACCCCGGTAACAAGGACGAAGTTGCCGACTGGGTGCTACGCAAACCCATGCAGGAGCACCGCGTGGCGATTGAAGAATGCATCACCCGCTCACTCAAAGCCGTACCGGCGCTGCTGGCAGGCGAAATGGACAAGGCCACGATGATGATTCACACCAGCGCACCGCCCAGACCCAAACCACCGCGCAAAATTGAACCCGCAAGCACCGTGGCAACGCTTTTAAAAGCTCTTCCCACGCCAAAATGATGGGGTTTATTGCAAATTTACCGCTATTATTTTAGTAGCTGATCGCGCATGTATTTATTGGCTTGGAGCAATAAAACATACCTGAAAACCACTCAAGAAAGGCTTTTCAGACAGTTTTTTCAGCGGTCGCAAGGTTTGTACCCGTCAAGCGGTGGTACTTTTCCCACAGGACTGGCTTGCTTTCAATAAACTGCGGGTTGACCGGAATGCAGGCCACCGGGCAGACCTGCACGCATTGCGGTTCGTCAAAATGGCCTACGCATTCGGTGCATTTGCTGGGGTCGATCTCGTAAATATCCTTGCCCATGTAAATGGCCTGGTTTGGGCATTCGGGCTCGCACACGTCGCAGTTGATGCATTCGTCGGTGATCAGCAGGGCCATGCCGGGTTAGCCCTTCTGGCTCAATTGCCCCAAACCCGCAGGGTGCGCCTTTTGCAGCGCCGCTTGCACGCCGGGGCTGACCATTTGGCTGACGTCGCCACTGAGCTGACTGATCTCGCGCACCAGGGTGCTGCTAATGCAGGCCAAGTGAGCGTCCGGCAGTATGAAAACTGTTTCAACCGCGGGCGCCAGCTTGCGGTTCATGGCAGCCATTTGCGCTTCATAGTCAAAATCGGTCATGTTGCGAACGCCACGCACCACGGCCGTCGCATGATGCTTGATGCAAAAGTCCATGATCAGCCCGCCAAACGGTGCAATGCTGATGTTTGCTATGCCTTTAGTAGCTGCTTGCGCCATTAAAACACGGGCTTCAAGGGTAAACAGTGTTTTTTTATGATGCGCCACCGCGACCGCAATGACGAGCTGGTCAAACAGGCCCGCGGCCCGGCGCACCACGTCCAGATGGCCCAGCGTGATGGGGTCAAACGTGCCTGAATAAACCGCGATGCGTTTTGAAGATGCCGGGTTTGAGGTCATGTCTGGTGTCAAGTCTGGTGTCATGAAGAAATTATGCGCCCGGCATGTCTTTAGTTTCTTTAACCAGCAAATGAAAATGCACAGCCCCGGCTTTGCCGAAACGATGAACTTTTAGGCCAAACCCGGCCAACTCGTCGTCAGTCCACGGTTTGGGCGCTTCCAGGTACACAAAGCCGGGGCTGGCGATGGCTTGCGCTGCGGCCTTCAAAGCGGCTTCAAACGCAGTGGACTCATACGGCGGGTCCAGAAAGATCAGCTGCAGGCTGGCCGGGCTGGCGCGGCGCAGCAGGCTGACGCCGTCGCCGCGCTCGACAGCAACTGTGCCGGCTTTGAGCCGGGTTTGCAGGACTTTGAGCTTGTCGGCCAGCACCGGGTCTTGCTCGCACATCAGCACTTGGGCAGCCCCGCGCGAGGCGGCCTCAAAACCCAGCACGCCGGTGCCCGCAAACACGTCGGCACAGCGCCAGCCGGTCAGGTCCTGGCCCAGCCAGTTGAACAACGTTTCACGCACGCGGTCGGGCGTGGGGCGCAGGCCAGGAGTGCTTGCCACCGGGATTTTGCTGCGTTTGTACAGGCCGCCAATGATGCGGACTTCACCGGGGGGGACGGTTTTACGGCCCACCACCTTGCCGGATTTGGCAAGTTTTTTGGCGGGATCTTTTTCAGGTTTGTCGATGGCGGTTTGTGGGGTGTATTTCATGTGAGCAAATCAATGAATCATGGCTTGGCACCGAGCACAACAGTCACCATCTTCTCGGGTTGCAGCTTAGCCGCCATGGCCGCTTTCACGTCTTGCACCGTGACTTTGTCGATTTGCGCTGTCCATGTGTCCAGATATGTAATCGGCAGGTTGTACCAGGCGATGTTGCTGATGTTGCCCAGCAGCTTGCGGTTGCTGTCAATCAGCAGGGCAAAACCGCCGGTCAGGTTGTCTTTAGCGGCTTTCAATTCTGCATCGGTCGGCCCAGTGGCCACAAAATCTTTGACTACCGTTCGGGCGACCTCAAGCGCTTCCCGTGCCTGGTCGGGCCGGGTTTGCAGGCTGACGGTGAAAGCGCCCGCATGTATGCCGGGTGCAAAGCTGCTGGACACGCCGTAAGTTAGCCCACGCTTTTCGCGCACCTCTGTCATCAGGCGCGACACAAAGCCGCCCCCGCCCAAAATGTAGTTGCCCACCAGCAGCGGGAAGAAAGCCGGGTCATTGCGCTTGTAGCCGGGCTGGCCCATCAGCACCTGGGCTTGGGCCGCGTCAAAAGCGATGATTTTTTGCACCGATTGGGTCAATGGTTCAACGTCTGCTACGGGCGGCAGCATGGGCATGCCGGAACAAGCGGTTTGCGGCAAGCCCGCCAGCATCGCCGTGGCAATCTGCTCGGCCTGCGCCCGGCTGACAGCCCCCACCAGGCTGATGCGCGCCCTGCAAGCTACCACGCTGGCACGGTAAAAAGCGCGCATGTCAGACGTGGTGATATTGGCTACGCCCGCCTCGGTCAATTCATAGCCGTACGGGTGGCCGCCATATACCGCAGTCGCGTAAGCGCGGCGGGCCAGCGTGGCGGGCCGGGTGTCGGACTCCTTGAGGGCGGCGATAGTTTTTTGTTTGTCGCGCTGCCAGACATCGTCTGGAAACGCGGGCTCGGCGATTTGTCGGGCGCTCAAGGCCACCGCTTTGGCCAACAAGTCAGGCTCGGTCAATGTGCGCAGCATAAAGCTGAAGCGGTCAGACCCCGCGCTGGCGCCAAACTGTGCTCCCAAATCGGCCCAGGCTTCGCCCAGGGCGTTCTCGTCTAACGCTGGCTCATATGCCCCCGCGCTTGTCGCCTCGCGTGCGGCGCTGCCCCCCGAGGGGGCTTGCGCGCCTTGGGGCGGCCCGGCATCGCGCCGGCCGTTTTTGGCAACGACACCCTTTTCAAGTAACGCGGCCGTCAGGCTGGCCAGGCCGACCTTGCTGGGTGGGTCGCGCCGGCTGCCGCCGTCAAAGTCGATTTGCACGTCGAGCATGGCAATCGCCGGGCTTTCTACCAGATACACCATGGCGCCGCCGGGCAACTGAAACTTTTGAATCGGCAGCGCAGCCCATGACAATGTGCAAAAAAATGTGCTAAATACGGCTGCAGCCCAATAGATACGGGCGCGAGCAGCTATTGATTTAATAGTAAATGGAAAGTTAAGATGCATACGATCAATGTCTGGTGGCTGTGGTGGACGCAGCACGCGGCTTGCGGTTCGGCTCCAGCGGCTGGGGCAGCAGCACGGCCTGGGTCATCTGGTCGTCGCCAAAGTATTTTGAGGCCACGGCCTGCACCTCGGCGCTGGTCACGCTACGCAGCTGGGCCATCAGCCGCGTATCTGCGTCAAGCGGCATGCCGGTGACCCAGTTAGAGCCCAGTTCCCGCGCCTGGTTGAACACGCCGTCGAGCTTGTAGGTCTCGCTGGCGATCCACTGCGTTTTTACTCGGCTCAGCTCTGCGTCGCTGACGCCGTTTTTGGCCACTAGTGCCACTTGTTCGCGCAAAGCACTGGCCACTTGTGCAGCCGTTTTGCCCGCTGCGGGCACCCCGTCGAGCACAAAGAGTTGCGGGCCGCGCCCCGACAAGCCGTTGTAGGCCCCTGCGCTGTCGGCCACGCGATTGTCGCCCTGCTCCAGCGCGCGGTTCAGGCGCGCGCCGCTGTAGCCGTCCAGCACGGCGGCCAGCACCGTCAGGGCCAGCGGGTCACGGCTGCCTGATTGGCGCGGGGTATTACCCGGGACGTCGTCCGTCAGATCTGCTGCCAGCAACTTGGGCACTTTAAAAGCCATACTGACATAAGCCTGCGAGGCCACGCCTTTGAAGTCCAGCCGCCGCATGCCGGTCTGCTCAGGCTCATCACGCGGCTTGCGGATGGGCACAGGCCGCGCTGCCATCGGGCCGTAGTATTTTTCAGCCAAGCGTTTGACCTCGGCCACGTCGACATCACCGGCCACCACCACCGCCGCGTTGCCCGGAACATACCAGCGCTTGTAAAAGTCGCGCGCGTCTTGCGCTGTCATGGCGTCGAGGTCGCTCATCCACCCCACCACCGGTCGGCGGTAGGGCGACGCGGTAAAAGTGATGGCACCGGCGGCCTCGGCCATCAGGGCCCGGGGCGATTCTTCCGTGCGCGAGCGGCGCTCTTCTTTAACCACTTCAATCTCGCGCTTGAATTCATCGTCAGGCCACTGGTTGTTGGCAAAGCGGTCGGCCTCCAGGCGCATGACGTCTTCGAGTTTGCCGCTTGGGATTTGCTGGTAATAGCCGGTGTTGTCTGTAGACGTAAAGGCGTTTTCGCGCCCGCCCAGCGCCGCCACACGGCGTGAAAACTCACCTGGTTTGACCGTTGCCGAGCCTTTGAACATCATGTGCTCCAACACGTGGGCGACGCCGGTGGTGCCGTCCACCTCGTCCATCGAACCGACACGCACCCACAGCATGTGCGCGGCGGTGGGCGCGCGGCGGTCAGGCTTGACGATGACTGTCAAGCCGTTGCTGAGAGTGAATTGTTCGACTTTGGGCGGAGTTTGGGCCGCCGCGGCAGTCAAGATCAATGGCACGGCCGCAGCAAAAATGGAGGCAAAGGTAGGTTTCATAGAATGATGTGACTTCAAAGCAGGCCCAATGTTCAGTTTCTTCAAGAAAAAAATCGCCCCCGCCACGCCCGTGGCCAGCCCCACACCCGGCAAACCAGAACCCAGCATGATTGGCAGCGCGCTGGTCACGCCTCTGGACATTGACGCCATTGTGGCAGCCGCCCCCGAGCGGCAGCGCTGGCTGGACAAGTTGACCTCGGGTTTGCGTAAGACGGGTTCGAGCATTTCGGGCGTTTTTACCGGCACGCAAATTGATGACGTGCTGTACGACAACCTGGAGGCCGCCTTGCTAATGGCCGACACCGGTGTGAAGGCCACAGAATATCTATTGGCTGACGTCAAACGGCGTGTAGCTACTAGCAGCGTGACCAACCCGGTGGCGGTCAAAAACATTTTGACTGAATCGTTGACCCACTTGTTAAAACCGCTGGAACAAGCCCTGGTGATTGGCCAGCACAGCCCCACCGTCATCATGGTGGCGGGCGTGAACGGCGCGGGTAAAACCACATCGATTGGCAAGCTGACCAAGCATCTGGCCACAGAAGGCGCATCGGTGCTGCTGGCGGCGGCGGACACCTTCAGAGCCGCAGCGCGCGAACAGCTCAGCGTATGGGCTGACCGCAATACGGTCGAGATCATCAGCAAAGAAGGGGGCGACCCGGCAGCGGTGGCTTTTGATGCGGTAACCGCTGGCAAGGCGCGCGGCAAAGACGTGGTGCTGGTCGACACTGCAGGCAGACTGTCCACGCAACTGCATTTGATGGAAGAGCTGAAAAAGATCAAACGTGTGGTGCAAAAGGCTGACGCCACAGGACCGCACGAGGTGCTACTTGTTATCGACGGCAACACCGGTCAAAACGCGCTGGCCCAGGTCAAAGCCTTTGACGAAGCGCTGCAGCTCACAGGTTTGATCGTCACCAAACTCGACGGCACTGCCAAGGGCGGCGTGCTGGCCGCAATTGCTTTGTGGGCCCAAGAGCGACAGGCGGCTGCGCCCGCGCTAAAGCCCGTGCCGGTTTACTTTATTGGTGTGGGTGAAAAGCTGGAAGACCTGGAGACGTTTAATGCGCGGGAGTTTGCGCAGGCACTTCTTAGTTAAGCCTGCAGCAGCATGCCTTTGGCTTCAATAAACGCCACCACCTCAGCCAGCCCTGCGTTGGTTTTCAGGTTGGTCATCACAAAGGGTTTGAGGCCTTTGGCGGTGGTGCGCATGCGAATGGTGTCGGCCTCCATCACCTTTAAATCCGCACCTACGTAAGGCGCCAGATCGGTTTTGTTGATCACAAACAAATCACTCTTGGTAATGCCCGGCCCGCCTTTGCGGGGGATTTTTTCGCCCGCCGCCACGTCGATCACGTAAATCGTCAGGTCACTCAGCTCAGGGCTGAAGGTGGCGGCAAGGTTGTCGCCGCCGGATTCGACAAACACCACATCGGCGTTTGGGAACTCCACCAGCATGCGGTCAATCGCCTCCAGGTTGATGGACGCGTCTTCACGTATGGCGGTGTGCGGGCAGCCGCCAGTTTCTACCCCCATGATGCGGTCGGCGTCCAGCGCGCCGCTGACAGTCAGGATGCGCTGGTCTTCTTTGGTGTAGATGTCGTTGGTAATCGCCACCAGGTCGTACTTGGCCTTCATGGCTTTGCACAGCATTTCCAGCAGCGTTGTTTTGCCGGAGCCTACGGGTCCGCCGATGCCGACGCGAAGGGGCGGGAGTTTTTTGGTGCGGTTGGCGATATGGTGAAGAGGGTGGTGCAGGGTCATGATCGGAACAATCTGGAGTATTGGGTTTCGTGTTGCGATGACAGTATCGCCAGCATGGGTGAAAAGGCCTGGCGTTCATCGTCTGGCAAATCCATCGCGGTTTGAACTGAGCCGGGTATGTGTTGGCTCAACCGTGCCAGGATGCGTTGACCAGCAGTTTGACCGAGTGGTACTGATTTGACAGCGGCCTGCACCATGTTTTCAGCCCAGCCAAAAGCATAGGTCAACATGCAATCGCGCACGCTGGCCCGAGTCTGCGCAGCGGCCAGTGCAAACGCTACTGGGTAAGTGGGCGGCAGTTGCTCACAATGCGCCAGCAGCGCCGCGTCAATCCCATCATGGTTGCGCAGCCAGTTACACAGCGACCGCCCCATTTGCTCGGCTTGCGCGCGCAGCTCGCTGGTCTCGCGGGTTTGCAGCAGCCAGTCGTTCAGCCTGGTGACGCGCGCCACATCATCCGCACGCCACGCCGGGATGGCTTTTGCAATCACGGCCAAATCGCCGCGTGCCAGGCTCAGCTGCAGCTGGTCACAAAGCCAGTTGACCAGCCAATCGTTTGCCAGAGGGTCTACAGCGTCATTTGCTATGTTTTCAGGAGCTGCTTGCGCTCGTAGAATGGCGGCCTCAAGCCCTTCTGAGTATGAAAAGCCGCCCACAGGCAAGGCTGGTGACGCCAGCCAGATGAGTTGCAACAGGCTGGCTGCGGGCAATGCAGTCTCGCTTTGCCCCGCAGTTTGCAAATCAGTGCTGATGGCCGTGCCCGTGCTCATGGCTATGACCTTTGTCATTGCCATGGTTGCAATCAGGCCCGTGCACATGCGGCTTCACGGCGGCGACGGGAACAGCAGCTTTCGCCTCAGCATGCGAATGCCCGCCTGAACTGTACGCCCCGCCCTCAGGCTCAAACGCTTCACTCACATCGTTCACGATCAAATGCATGGCCCGCAGCAGATCGGCTAGCACATGATCCGGCTCAATTTTTAAATGATCGGGTTTGAGCTCAATCGGCACATGGCGGTTGCCCAGGTGATAAGCAGCGCGCGTTAAATCAAACGGGGAGCCGTGCGATGGACATGCCGTGATGCGCAGCACGGCCTGCGGCGCGGCAATCACCTTGACCATGCTGCCGTCCTCAGCCACCAACACGTCGCCGCCCCGCACCAGCGTGCCGCGCGGTAAAAACACACCGAGTTGGCGGACCAACGAATCCACACCATCAAAGCGGCTTTTCTGGCGCGTGTCCCAGTCGAGTTCAATGGTGGCGGCGCGTCTGATAAGCACCGGAGCAAGGCCTGCGCCTTGCGAAATGATTTTTGAGATCTGCAACATGATCGCCATTATCCTTTGCAGCCCAAATTCTGGCCATGAGCTGTTCCGGCGCGATTCCCGGCGGGTAACGCCGGTGGCGATATGCCAAGTGCTGCACACAGCGTCCTTGCTGCGCCCGGCGCGATGCAGGGGCCGTGCGTCACGAGCGCGTCATATTCTGTTTTTAAAGTTCAACCACGTGCATACCCAAAGGACTTTAAGATGAACAAGAGTTTGATTTCCATCGCCATCGTGTCAAGTCTTGCAGCTGCCGCACTGGTAGCCTGCGGCGGCGACGCGACTTCAAGCGCCCCGCTAACGGTGGTGAGCGGCTCGGTCGTGAAGGGCCCTGTCGCTGGAGCCACGGTTTGCGCGTTTGACATCACCGCGGGAGCTAAGGGCAATGCGGTTGGCGCCTGCACACCGACAAATGCTGATGGCGTTTACAAGCTGTCGCTGCCTCAAGCCAGCGGTTCTGTGTTGTTGCAGGCCAATGGCGGTGTCTACACTGATGAAGTCACTGCGGCAAAAACCACCGTTACCGGCAGCAGCACCTTCACCAGTATTGTCAGCACAGCTGGCGGTAATGTGGTGGCGACCATCACGCCCCTCACGACAATTGCGGTGAACGCCGCACGTAACGCAGGCACCCTGAACCCAACCGGATTCACTCAGCAGGTCGGTAATGTGCTTACTGCGTTTGGCCTGAACCCGAAACTTGATGTGACCACCACCGTGCCAGTCACGACTGGCACGCCCGACGCGCACGGGCGCGCCATGATTGCTTTTTCGCGCCTCATTGCCACTGGCAGCACGCTGCCAAATATTCTGGCCACCACGCAGCCCGCGTTGCTTCAGGATGCCTACCGGATCGCGTTTGAGTCAACGGTTTCATCGCCTTTCACCGTCAAGGTTCTCGGCTTCAATGATTACCACGGCACGCTGGAATCCCCCGGTACTTTTGGCACATCAACTGCCGTACTTGCTGCAGACCGGCCACCGGTAGGCGGCGCCGAATTCATGGCCGCATACGTTGCCAAGTTAAAAAAGCTGAATCCCCTGAATGTTGTTGTGGGCGCTGGCGATTCCATCGGTGCATCGCCGCTGATCTCGTCCCTGTTCTTTGACGAACCCGCGGTCGAAACCCTAAACCGCATCGGTCTCGAATTCAACTCGGTGGGCAATCACGAGTTTGACAAGGGATCTAATGAACTACTGCGCCTGCAAAACGGCGGCTGCAAAATGACCGGCGGCATGACCGATCCCAACAGCTGCAAAGGCGCGGTGACTGGTACGCCCGTGCCGTTTGAAGGTGCAAAGTTCAAGTGGTTATCAGCCAACGTGGTGTCCACGGCAGCCGGCAAGCCTTTGTTGCCGGCGTACGGCGTCAAGACTTTCAATGGCGTGAAGGTGGCTTTCATTGGCATGACACTCAAAGCCACACCGTCTATCGTCACGCCCACCGGCGTTGCCGGACTCGAGTTTCGTGATGAGGCACAAACCGTCAATGCGCTGATTCCTGAGCTGCGGGCACAGGGGATTGAGTCCATTGCGGTGCTGGTGCATGAGGGCGGATTTCAATCCGGCACTTTGGGCGACATCAACGGCTGCGAAGGCAACCTTGCGGGCTCGGCCATTGCAAGCATCGTCAGCCAGCTGGACAACGCCGTTGATCTAGTCGTCAGCGGACACACACACGCAGCGTACAACTGCATGCTGCCCAACGCGGCAGGCCGAACCATATCGGTGACCAGTTCCAGCGCCTTTGGGCGTGTGCTGACAGACATTGACGTCACGATTGACCCGATCACGAGAAACATCACGAAAACCGTCGCGGTCAACCGCCTGGTCGCACGCAACGATGCCGCCACGCCTGCAGATACGGTGGTTGCAGGCATCGTTGCTGCCTACAAGGCCTTGGTGTCACCCATCGCCAATCTGGTAATTGGTGCCGTTTCGGCAGACTTGCCCAATTCACGCTCAGATGGCGCCTGCAACATGCCCGCCGGAAGCCTGATTGCGGACTCGCAGCTGGCCGCGACCCAGCCGGCCAACTTTGGTAACGCCGTCGTTGCATTCATGAATGGTGGGGGCGTTCGCAGCCCCGGGTTTACGTTTGCGTCCAGCACAGCTGGCGAAGGCAACGGTAACGTCACCTATGGCGAGGCATTCACTGTGCAACCGTTTGGCAACAGCCTGGTGACGCTGTCCTTGACGACGCAGAACATCAAGGACTTTCTGGAAGAACAGTTTGCCGGGTGCCTTGGCCAGTCACCCACAGCGACCCGCTTCGCGCTGCCATCGGCGGGCTTTAAATACACCTGGGATGGTGCCAAAGCATGCGGCTCGCGTGTCAGCAACGTGACGCTGCGTACCGCCAGCGCAACTGAAACACTGGTTGACGCGTCAGGTGTAGTGCAAAGCCCTGCGAAGAGCTACCGCGTGACGGTCAACAACTTCATGGCTGACGGTGGCGACGGTTACTCAACCCTGATCAAGGGCACCAACCGTGTGGGCGGCGCGCAAGACATTGATGCATTAGCAGCGTTTTTGGCAGACTACAAAGCACCCAAGGCACCCTACGCGCTGGGTACCAACAGCCTTGATTCTGGTTCTGCCCGCATCACCCGCGTGGGCACCAGCAGCACCTGCCCTGGCGGCGCAAACGCGAATCCGTGAGAATTTTGCAATGGGTGACGTTGCTGGCCGCTGGCGCTGGCAGTTTTGTGACAGCCTGTTTTGCGGTCGCGGCAGACGAACGCGGTCCGCTGCAGGGATTCGTCACACCGCAGCTTTCGGCCAGTATGCAGCCGCTGGGCGACAAGGCTAAACACCCAGTTCACTCAGACGTAGAAGGGATGTCGCCCGAGCGTGTGCATCAGCGCAAGAAGCTGCTGGCATCGGGTGAGTCGGCCCTTGCTTCCCTGAAACCTGACGTGGCGCTGCAATCCTTTGAACGCGCTGCCCTGATCGCGCATGCTGCCGACACGGAAATCGCCTTGGTGCGCGCTTACATGCAGAGCGGCGCTTACCGCCGGGCGCTGGCTTTTGCTGCACACACTGCAGGGGCACACCTGGACGTTGCAGATGGCGCTGCACTGTACGCATGGCTTTTGTATATTGGTGGGCAGCCAGCCATTGCACAACGCCTGTTGCTGGACACCGAGGCGCGCCTGCCTGGCAGTTCATTGCTCAAAAGCGTACAAGGGCAATTGCGCTCGGGCATGCCCCGCGCAACGCCAGAGCTGCTTGCATGGCCGTACCGGATGGCGCCCTACAGCACCTCGAATGTATTGCCGGCGCGGGCCCGCATATTGGGAACCGGGTTGTTGCTTGAAGGCGGCAAACATGCGCTGGTGCCGCTGGCGCTGGTTTCGCGATCTGGCAAGGTGTGGCTTCGCAATGGCTTGGGTCAGCTCGTCGAAGCCCGCCTTGCGCGGCGCACCGCATTGGGCATAGCGCTGTTGTCCTTGAACCAGGCTTTGCCGACCCCTGAAAACATGCTCGTTTCCAGCATGGCGGCTTTTCCGGGCAGCGTTGGATTTGCGGTCGAATATGTGACTGCAACTGACGCAGCCCCCGCATGGCCGATATTAAAAACCGGTTTTTTGGGTGGCGTGATGCCCGGCACTGATGAGCAAAAGCTCGGCATTGACATGCCGCCCGGACCCCGGGGTGGACCAGTTTTTGATGTCAGCGGCCGCTTGACTGGCCTGGCGTTGCCTGCAGTCGCAGGAAGATCAGACCGCATCGTGCCGGTGTCGCAGCTGTCGGGCGCATTGACGTCAATTGCCAGCCAACATGCCGCCGTCAGGTTGGGCACAGCTGCACCTGCAGGCGCGGCTCCAAAGGCCGCTGTTGACCAGGTTTATGAACGCAGCCTGAAGATCGCGCTGCAGGTTATTGATGAGTTTTAAGCGAGCAAACGTATTTAAAACAAAAAATACCGCTGCGCCATCGGCAAGCTGATGGCCGGCTCGCAAGTCAGCAGTTGCCCATCGGCCCTCACCGCGTAGGTTTGCGCATCAATTTCCATTTTGGGCAAGTAGGCGTTGTGGATCATGTGCTGCTTGCGCACGCCGCGAATGTTTTTCACCGCGCTTAAGTTTTTGGCCAAGCCGAATTGGCCTTTGATTCCTGCAGCAAGCCCAGCCTGCGAGACGAATGTGAGCGAGCCCTTGGCGATAGCGCCGCCAAACGCGCCAAACATGGGCCGGTAGTGCACCGGCTGCGGTGTGGGAATAGACGCGTTCGGGTCGCCCATGGCGGCCATGGCGACGAAGCCACCTTTTAAAATAATCGACGGCTTGATGCCGAAAAAAGCGGGCTTGAACACCACCAGATCGGCCCACTTGCCAACCTCAATCGAGCCGACCTCATGTGAAATGCCGTGGGCAATGGCGGGGTTGATAGTGTATTTACTGATGTAGCGTTTGACGCGGAAGTTGTCGGATCTGACTGTGTCGCTGTCAAGTTTTCCGCGCTGCTGCTTCATCTTGTGAGCCGCCTGCCAGGTGCGAATGATGACCTCACCCACGCGGCCCATGGCCTGGCTGTCGCTGCTCATCATGCTGATGGCGCCCATATCGTGCAGCACGTCTTCAGCGGCAATGGTTTCCTTGCGGATACGACTTTCGGCAAAGGCCAGGTCTTCAGCAATGGATGCGTCCAGGTGGTGGCACACCATTAGCATGTCGACGTGCTCGTCAAGTGTGTTGACGGTGTACGGCATGGTCGGGTTGGTGGAGCTGGGCAAAAAGTTGGCCTCGCCCACCACCTTCAAAATATCGGGTGCATGGCCGCCGCCTGCACCTTCGGTGTGAAAGGCGCACAGGCCTCTGCCCTTGGTTGCAGCGATGGTGTTTTCAACAAAGCCGGATTCATTGAGCGTGTCACTGTGAATCGCCACCTGCGTGTCGGTAAGCTCCGCGACATCAAGGCAATTACTTATCGCTGCGGGCGTGGTGCCCCAGTCTTCATGCAACTTCAAGCCGATCACGCCGGCGTTGATTTGCTCATGCAGCGCTGCGGGCAAACTGGCATTGCCTTTGCCTAAAAAGCCCAAGTTCATGGCAAAGCCATCTGCTGCTTGCAGCATGCGCTCGATGTTCCAAGGGCCTGGTGTGCAGGTCGTGGCAAA
>JANYED010000031.1 GCA_025363315.1 Polaromonas sp. | reverse complement strand
TAGTCCACATCTTGCGTCCAGAATGTAGCTTTGTGCTCCAGCGCAATGCTGTACATGGCGGCATCAGCCATTGCCAGTTGATGTTGGCGCGCTACTTTGGACGCGGCTATCGCGCGGCGGTCGGTCAGGTCCAGGACGCGACCCAAGCGCATCACGTCTAAGCATCGCTCAACCAGATCTTCTGGCAAGCTGCGGCTTAAGATTTTGTGCACTTCAAACAAGGCGATGGTGGGGACGAGCAGTTGGTCGCGCTGTTCAATCGGCGCGGCAAACAAGTCTGCCCGTCTACTGTCAGTGAGGTATTCAATCCAGCCGGAAGAATCAACCAAATTCATTCAAACGACCGATCAGCTTCTTTTTCTGGCTCAGTATCACCCAAGTCATAACCCTTCAAAATGCCTCTGTAAGTACTCATCGGCGGCTCGGGTTTGATAACGATTTCTTTGTCGCGCACTTCAAATTGAATATGCGAACCAGGACTAATGCCCAATAAGGCGCGCATCGCGGCGGGTAAGGTGACTTGTCCTTTACTGGAAACTACTGCAGCTTGCATGTCAAACTCCTTGGCGATTAACTTTGGAAGTAAAGAAAATAATTTGCTTTACTTTGATAATAGTAAAGCATAACTCAATTCCAAGCATCTTACAATCGAGCGATTCATAGAAGCCGTATGCTGCAATTCCAAGTTCTCACTTCCGACCCCACCAGCCATGCCCGGCGCGGCACTTTAACGCTGAACCATGGTGTGGTGCAAACGCCCATCTTCATGCCGGTCGGTACCTACGGCACGGTCAAGGGCGTAATGCCGCAGTCGCTGCATGACATGGGTGCGCAAATCATTTTGGGCAATACTTTTCATTTGTGGATGCGACCGGGGCTGGACGTACTCAAGCAATTTGGCGGGCTGCACAAGTTTGAAGCTTGGAACAAACCGATATTGACCGACAGCGGCGGCTTTCAGGTCTGGTCGCTGGGCGGTACTGACGGCAAAGGCCGCAAGATCACTGAAGAAGGCGTGGCGTTTTCGTCGCCTGTGAATGGTGACAAGCTGTTCTTAACGCCTGAAATCTCGATGCAAATCCAAACGGTGCTCAACAGCGACATCGTCATGCAGTTTGACGAATGCACGCCGTACGACACGGCAGGCCACATCACCACCGAAGCCGAGGCGCGTACGTCGATGGAACTGAGCCAGCGCTGGGCCAGCCGCTGTATGACCGAGTTTGAAAAACTTGAAAACCCGAACGCGCTGTTTGGCATCGTGCAGGGCGGCATGTTTGAAGGTTTGCGGCAAGAGTCCCTCGACGCACTGGTTGAGCTGGACTTGCCCGGTTATGCCATTGGCGGCGTCAGCGTGGGCGAGCCGAAGGATGAGATGCAGCGCATCATGGCGCATACGCCGCATCGCCTGCCTACGGGCAAACCGCGTTATCTGATGGGCGTGGGCACACCCGAAGACCTGGTGGAAGGCGTAGCCGCTGGCGTGGACATGTTTGACTGCGTGATGCCGACCCGCAATGCACGCAACGGCCACATGTTCACCCGTTTTGGTGATTTGAAAATTCGCAATGCGCGTTACAAAACTGAAGATGCGCCGGTGGACATGACTTGCACTTGCTACACCTGCAAGGGAACTACGAAGCCCGACGGTACCGCGTCGGGCGGGTTTTCACGCGCCTATATGCACCACCTCGACCGCTGTGGCGAAATGCTGGGCCCCATGCTGGCCAGCATTCATAACCTGCACTACTACCTGAACCTGATGCAGGAAGTGCGTGATGCGTTGGATGCAGGGAAGTTTGCTGAATTTTTGAAGCGATTTCATGCCGACAGAGCGCGCGGCGTGTAGCTGATGAACATCAACGTACAACGCTGGATAGACCGCTGGGTTGGCATACCGCTTTGCGCGGCGGTGTCGGTGCTTGATGCGGTGTGTTCACCATTCAGAGCAAAAACAGATACCGAGCCGCGCGCCATCGTGATTATTTTGCTGTCTGAAATGGGCAGCCTGGTGCTGGCGCATGACATGTTTGCGCGGCTCAAAACGCGCTACCCGAATGCAGAACTGCACGCCCTGCTGTTTGGCAAAAACCGCGAGATTCTGGACTTGATGCGGGTTGTCAAACCTGAAAACGTGCATGCGATAGATGACAGGTCTTTGATTGCTTTGCTATCAAGTTTATGGCAAGCTACCCGGCAGTTGCGGGGGCTAGGGGTTGATATTGCTATTGACTGTGAATTGTTTTCACGAATCAGTAGCTTGTTGTCGTATTTCAGCGGTGCCAGCATCAGAGTCGGCTTTCATCGCCATACACAAGAAGGTCTGTACCGTGGCTCGCACATCAACAAGCCAGTACCGTACAACCCCTACCAGCACATCAGTGCGCAGTTTTTAACGCTCGCTCGAGCGATTGATTCAACCGCTGTACCCACCTCAAAACTGCAAGTCATGTTGCCAACGCAAGCGCCGCCGCATGTGCAGCTGGATGCGCAGCTGGTGGTTGATATTCAAAACCGATTGGCCAATGATTTCCCGGCTATCACCGGCAAACCACTGGTGTTGGTTTACCCGGGCGGCGGCATTTTGCCAATACGCGCCTGGCCGCTTGAGTCGTACACGGCGCTGTGCAATGGCATGGTACGAGACGGTTGCGCGGTGGCTGTGATTGGCCTGAAAGACGACCGGGCGCTGGCCCAACTTCTGGTGGCCAACGTCAAAAGCGCCGATTCACAAAGCCCGGTAATTGACCTGACGGGCTACACCCGCTTGATTGCAGAATTACTAGCGCTATTTCATGTCGCCAGGTTGCTGGTGACCAATGACGGTGGGCCAGGTCAGTTTGCCGCGCTCACACCGATCTGGACAGTGATGTTGTTTGGGCCAGAAACGCCTGCCCTATACGCACCACTCACCCCAAAATGCCATTCGTTTTACAGCCACTGGCCGTGCTCACCCTGCCTGACGGCCTACAACCATCGGAGCAGTTTTTGCGATGGCG
>JANYED010000020.1 GCA_025363315.1 Polaromonas sp. | reverse complement strand
CGGCGAGGAAGGCGTGCGCTTTTACACCAAGCAAAAATCCATCATGCAGCGTTGGCCTGAGAGCATCGGCAAGGGGGCTGAGTTTGTGATGCCAACCGCTAAATAGAACCCCCACGGTTGTTCGCTTCGCGTAACTCCCTGACCCCCGAGGGGGCCGCGCGCCTGAGGACTGGCGAAGCCAGATCCGCGGCCCCCAGCTTGGTGGACCGGGGATAGTTCATCCGCTTAGCGGCCTGCCTAAGCTATGGAATACCCATTCAGAACTGCTGAAAAAGTCATGTAAGCTAACCGAGAGGCAAACAAGCCTAAAAATTCATGTTTACTTGAGGAGAAACCCATGCTGATTGGGGTGCCTGCTGAAATCATTGACGGCGAAACGCGCGTCGCCATCACGCCGGAAACGGCCAAAAAACTCAAAACCCAAGGCCACACGATTCGTGTGCAAGCCGGTGCGGGCGTGGCAGCCAGCGTACCTGACGAGGCTTATGCCGTTGCCGGTGCTGAAATCACGGATGCTGCAGGCGCTTATGCCGCCGACATCGTGTTAAAAGTGCGTTGCCCGCTCGATGCTGAAGTGCCGCATCTCAAAGCAGGTGGCGTACTGGTCGGCATGTTGAATCCGTTTGATGCCGCAGGCTTGCAGCGCTTGGCTGCGGCGCAGATCACATCGTTTGCGCTGGAAGCCGCGCCGCGCACCAGCCGCGCGCAAAGCATGGACGTGCTGTCGTCGCAAGCCAATATTGCCGGCTACAAAGCCGTGATGATGGCCGCTGACGCCTACCAGCGTTTCATGCCCATGCTGATGACTGCCGCAGGTACTGTCAAAGCGGCGCGCGTGGTGATTTTAGGGGTCGGCGTGGCGGGACTGCAAGCCATTGCCACAGCCAAGCGCTTGGGTGCGGTGATTGAAGCCAGCGACGTGCGCCCGAGCGTGAAAGAACAGGTTGAATCACTGGGTGCCAAATTTATTGACGTGCCGTACGAGACCGACGAAGAGCGCGAAGCCGCTGTGGGTGTGGGTGGCTACGCCAGGCCCATGCCGCCAGGCTGGTTGGCCCGGCAAAAAGCCGAGGTGGCCAAGCGCGTGGCCAACGCTGATATCGTGATCACTACCGCGCTGATACCCGGTCGACCCGCCCCTGTGCTGGTAACAGAGGAGATGGTCAAAGCGATGAAACCAGGCAGCGTACTGGTTGATCTGGCAGCCCCACAAGGCGGTAACTGCCCGCTGACCGAGCCGGGTAAAACCGTGGTTAAACACGGCGTGACTTTGATCGGTGAAACCAATATTGCATCGTTGGTGGCGGCAGATGCCAGCGCGCTGTACGCCCGCAATTTGCTCGACTTTTTAAAGCTCATTATTACCAAGGAAGGCGCTTTGAACATCGACATGGCGGACGACATTGTGGCGGCTTGCCTGATGACGCAGGCAGGCGACGTTAAGCGTAAATAATTTAACTGGAACGTTTGGAGAAGCTTATGGAAGCCATTGCAGTTGTTAGCCCCACCATCATCAACCTGATTATTTTTGTGCTCGCCATCTACGTGGGTTACCACGTGGTGTGGACTGTCACACCTGCGCTGCACACGCCGCTGATGGCGGTGACCAACGCCATTTCAGCCATCGTTATCGTCGGGGCCATGCTGGCTGCCGCACTGACAGAAACACCGCTGGGTAAAACCATGGGCTTTCTGGCCGTGGTGCTTGCGGCTGTGAACGTGTTTGGCGGTTTTTTGGTGACGCGCCGCATGCTGGAAATGTTCAAGAAGAAAGAGAAAAAAGCCCCGGCAGCTGAAGGAGTGGCCAAATGAGCATGAATATTGTCACGCTGCTGTACTTGGTAGCTTCTGTTTTCTTTATTCAGGCTTTGAAGGGCCTGAGCCACCCCACTACATCGCTGCGCGGTAACTTGTTTGGCATGGTCGGCATGACGATTGCCGTGCTGACGACTGGCGCGCTGATTCTTGAAACATCGGGCGGCAAGCCGATGGGCCTGGCTTACGTGCTGGTGGCGCTCGTTATTGGCGGCGCGGCAGGCACGCTGATGGCCAACCGGGTAGAGATGACCAAGATGCCTGAGCTGGTGGCTTTCATGCACAGCATGATTGGTCTGGCTGCGGTGTTTATTGGCGTGGCGGCCGTGGCTGAGCCATTTGCATTTGGCATTGTGGCCAAGGGCATGGGCACGGCACAGATTCCGGCGGGCAACCGGCTTGAGCTGTTTCTGGGCGCAGCCATCGGTGCGATTACCTTCAGCGGCTCGGTGATTGCCTTTGGCAAGCTCAGCGGCAAGTACAAGTTCAGGTTATTCCAAGGCGCGCCGGTCACGTTTGCTGGTCAGCACATGGTCAACCTGGTGTTGGGCCTGGTCATGTTGGGCCTGGGTTTGACCTTCATGTTTACCGGCAGCTGGACAGCGTTTTTCGCGATGCTGGCGCTCGCCTTTGTGATGGGGGTGCTGATCATCATCCCCATTGGCGGGGCCGACATGCCGGTGGTGGTGTCCATGCTTAACAGCTATTCGGGCTGGGCGGCAGCGGGTATTGGCTTTAGCTTGAACAACTCGATGCTGATCATTGCTGGCTCACTGGTCGGCTCATCCGGCGCGATTTTGAGCTACATCATGTGCAAAGCCATGAACCGCTCGTTCTTCAGCGTGATTTTGGGTGGATTCGGTGGTGAGGCCACGACCGCCGCTAGCGGCAGCAAAGAACAACGACCGGTTAAATCAGGCTCGGCTGATGATGCCGCCTTTATTTTGGGCAATGCTGAGACCGTCATCATCGTGCCGGGCTACGGCTTGGCTGTGGCGCGTGCGCAGCATTCGGTCAAAGAGCTCGCGCAAAAGCTCACCGACAAAGGCATCACAGTGAAATACGCAATTCACCCTGTAGCGGGCCGCATGCCTGGCCACATGAACGTGCTGCTGGCCGAGGCTGAAGTGCCGTACGACCAGGTGCACGAGATGGAAGACATCAACGCCGAATTCGGTCAGGCGGACGTAGCTATTATTTTAGGAGCAAATGACGTTGTTAACCCTGCGGCGCATGTCAAGGGCAGTGCCATTTACGGCATGCCGATTCTGGAAGCCTACAAAGCCAAGACGGTGATCGTCAACAAACGCTCAATGGCCGCAGGCTATGCGGGCCTGGACAACGAGCTTTTCTACATGGACAAAACCATGATGGTGTTCGGCGACGCCAAAAAAGTCATTGAGGACATGGGCAAAGCGATTGAGTAGATCGGTTGCAGCCTCTGGCCGCCGGTCCGGAGGTTAGAGGCGGCTCCCTTCAATCTTCCATGGTTTCCTAGGGAAAACGCAATAGGTGCACACTGCGTTAGCCTTGAAAATTAAGGTGTTTGCACAACCGAAACGGAGACATCTAACATGACCTCAGCCACCCTGGACCGTCCCTGGCTTAAAGCCTACCCACCCGGTGTTCCCGCTGATATTGACACGAGTCAGTACCCATCGCTGGTCGCGCTGATGGAAGAGGCGTTCAAAAAGAACGCCAGCAAAGTGGCTTACAGCTTCATGGGCAAAGACATTACTTTTGCCGACACGGACAGTTTGTCAACCGCCTTCGGTGCGTACCTGCAAAGCCTGGGTTTGGCCAAAGGCGACCGCGTCGCCATCATGATGCCGAACGTGCCGCAATATCCGGTTGCCGTCGCCGCCATTTTGCGAGCCGGTTTTGTGGTGGTCAATGTCAACCCGCTATACACCCCGCGTGAACTGGAGCATCAGCTCAAGGACTCAGGCGCCAGGGCTATTGTCATCATTGAGAACTTTGCGGGCACGCTAGAGCAATGCATCGCCAACACGCCGATTAAAAACGTGGTGCTTTGCGCGGTGGGCGATCGGCTGGGGCTGCTCAAAGGCGCACTCGTCAACTATGTGCTGCGCAACGTTAAAAAAGTTGTGCCAGCCTTTAATTTGCCCGGCGCCGTGCGCTTTAACGACGCATTGGCAAAAGGCACGCGCGCAACGCTCAAGCGGCCAGACATCAAGCCGACCGACGTCGCCGTGCTCCAATACACCGGCGGTACGACGGGCGTATCCAAAGGCGCGGTGCTGCTGCACAGCAACGTGATTGCCAACGTGATGCAGTCAGAGGCCTGGAATGAGCCTGCCATGGCCAGCTTGCAGCCTGGCGTGCAGCCGGTATATGTATGCGCGCTGCCGCTGTATCACATCTTCGCTTTTACCGTCAACATGATGCTGGGTATGCGTACGGGTGGTAAAAACATTTTGATTCCCAACCCGCGCGACATCCCCGCTGTGCTGAAGGAGCTGGCCAAACACAAGGTTAACAGCTTCCCGGCGGTCAACACGCTGTTCAACGGTCTGGCCAATCACCCGGACTTCAATACTGTGGACTGGTCGCAGCTCAAAATCTCGTTGGGCGGCGGCATGGCCGTGACCAGCGCGGTGGCCAAGCTGTGGCTGGAGAAAACCGGTTGCCCGATTTGCGAAGGTTATGGTCTGAGCGAAACCTCACCATCGGCCAGTTGCAACCCGACCAACAGCAAAGCCTACACCGGCACCATCGGCGTGCCGATTCCGGGCACCTACTTCAAGCTGCTGGACGACGACGGCAACGAAGTACCGCAAGGCCAGCCGGGCGAGATCGCCATCAAGGGACCGCAGGTCATGGCGGGCTACTGGCAGCGGCCCGACGAAACGGCCAACGTCATGACCGCCGATGGCTACTTTAAATCTGGCGATATTGGCATTCTTGACGACAACGGCTTTTTCAAAATCGTTGACCGAAAGAAAGACATGATCCTGGTCAGCGGCTTTAATGTCTACCCGAATGAAATTGAAGACGTGGTCGGCAAACTTGAAGGCGTGATGGAATGCGCCAGCGTCGGCGTGCCTGACGAAAAATCTGGCGAAGCTGTCAAGCTGGTGATTGTCAAGAAAAACCCAGACTTGACCGAAGCCCAAGTGCGTGCCTACTGCAAGGAAAATCTGACCGGTTACAAGCAGCCAAAGGTGGTCGAGTTCCGGGAAGAGTTGCCTAAAACCCCTGTCGGTAAAATCTTGCGCCGCGAGTTGCGTGACAAGAAATAGGCACAGCCTATTTCTTTCAGAGAAGGCTAACAATTGCCCGGCTTGCAAGGCTTGTTATGCCGAAACTACAAGAAATAAGATATTTCAAATTGACTTCAAAATAGGGCGGCGCAAGCTGCCCTTTTTTATGGACAACACCAAGCCATGCAATCCACTGCCATCCTCAGCGCTTTAGCGCAAGAACAACACGGCCTGATCGAGCTCTTGCAACGCCCCAGCAAAGTTAACCGCGCAGGCCGGGACTTCTGGTTAGGGGAGTTGCATGGTCAAAGCGTCGTGCTGGCGCTGTCGAAAATCGGCAAAGTAGCTGCCGCTACTACTGCTACTGCGCTGATTGAACGCTTTGGCGTACAGCGTATGGTGTTTACTGGTGTGGCCGGTGGACTAGGCGTGGGCGTAGATGTGGGTGATGTTGTGGTGGGGCAAAGCTTTGTGCAGCACGACTTGGACGCGTCGCCGCTTTTTCCGCGTTACGAGGTGCCGCTGTATGGCAAAACCCAGTTTGGCAGCGACACCGTGTTAACCCAGCAGTTGCTGGAAGCTGCTCGCAGCACCTTGAAGCAGCGCCACGTCAGCCAAGCGTATCCAGCAGCCAAGGCGCATCTGGGTTTGATTGCCAGCGGCGACCGCTTCGTCTCAGGCGCGATGGAGTCAAACGCATTGCGCGCCGCTTTGTTGGCAGCTAACCACGATGTGCTAGCTGTAGAAATGGAAGGCGCCGCCGTGGCTCAGGTGTGCCACGACTACGGCATTCCTTTTGCTGCGGTACGCACCATTTCTGACCGGGCGGACGACACGGCTCACGTCGATTTCCCCAGTTTCATCGACCAAGTGGCCAGCCAGTACGCACGAACGATTGTCAAGACGTTTTTAAAATTACTATAAATATAGGAGCTGCTTGCGCCCGTAGTTATTGGGCTGCAGGCTTAATTTATTGAAAATGCCAGACGTTGAAACGTGTCTTTGTTAAGCAGCGGCCTGCAAGGTGCAGGGCGCTACAGCAAGTGAGCAACCGTGTGGCTATTTCAGCCAGCCACGCTTTCTAAAGTACCACATGGGCACCACCGCGCTGGCTGCCATCAGCGCCAGGGCGTAGGGGTAGCCCAGGCTCCAGTCCAGCTCCGGCATGAACTTGAAGTTCATGCCGTAAACGCTGGCAATCAGCGTGGGCGGCAGCAGCGCCACGCTGGCCACCGAGAAGATCTTGATGATCTTGTTCTGGTTGATGTTGATGAAACCCACCGTTGCGTCCATCAAGAAGTTGATTTTGTCGAAGAGGAACGCGGTGTGCGAATCCAGCGAGTCAATGTCCCGCAAAATTTGCCGCGCCTCGTCAAACTGCTCGACGCTCAGCATTTTGCTGCGCATCATGAAGCTGACGGCACGGCGCGTGTCCATCATGTTGCGGCGGATGCGGCCGTTTAAGTCCTCGTGCCGCGCAATCGCGCCCAGCACCTCGCCTGCCAGCACGTCGGTCACGTCGCCTGACAGCACTTTGGCGCTGACTTTTTCCAGCTCCACGTAAATGCCTTCCAGCGTATCGGCTGAATATTCGGCATCCGCGTCGAACAACTTCAGCAGCACTTCCTTGGCGTCTTCAATCAGCCCAGGTGCGCGTCGGGCGCGCATGCGCAAGAGCCTGAAAACCGGCACGTCTTCGTCGTGAATGGAAAACAGCACGCCTTTGCTTTTCAGATCGTCATTGACCAGGTTCAAAATAAAAGCCACCCGCACGGTACGCGGCTCGTCTTCGTCGGCAATCAAAAAATCGGAGCGGATGTGCAGCTCGCCGTTGTCTTCTTCGTAAAAGCGGGCCGACTCTTCAATGTCTTCGTCCATCGCGTCCTCAGGAATAGACAAGCCGTAGTACTGCTTGATCCAGCGTTTTTCGTCCGGCGTTGGGGACTCAAGGTCTACCCAGATGGGCTGGAACTTGGAGAGTTCTTCCAGCGACTCGATCTCTTCCTGAAAGAGCCTGCCGTTGGCGAGCGTAAAAATATTGAGCATGACGGGCGGCCTGCAATTGTTGGGTGGGCACAAAACGTAACGTCATGTGCAACAAAGGGGGAGGATGGGCTGGCTTTCAGTCTGCATCCGCGCCGAGCGTCAGTGCGGGGGACTGAAAGCTAGCAACTGGGGCTAGTTTCCAAGGATTTCTCCGTAGTCGAGGTGCGCTAATTATGGCATTGGGCAACTTTACGCAAACTGCTTGCACAAAGTTTCATTTATGGTGCAGTGCAAGGTTGCAATTGGCCGATTTAGCGCGCATAGTCAATTTACGTGAGTTGTTCCCGTCGCTGCCCTGCAAAGATCAATTTAGTCTGTGCAGGGTGGTTTTTTCAACCCTGTTACTTCCATACAAGGAGTTCCTTCATGAACATGACGATCAGCGGCCACCATCTCGAAGTCACCCCCGCACTGCGCGGCTACGTGACCAGCAAACTGGACCGAATTACCCGACACTTTGACCAGGTCGTCGATGTCAAGGTCCTTCTCACCGTCGACAACATGAAAGAAAAAGACAGCCGACAGCGCGCCGAGTGCAATGTGCATGTCAAGGGCCGCGATATCTTTGCTGAAAGTTCACACGCTGATTTGTATGCCGCTGTCGATGAATTGGCAGACAAACTGGACCGTCAGGTGGCGCGTCATAAAACCAAAATCAAGGATCATCACCACGTCTCTGCCAAACGACAGGAACAGACCTACCCGCAGTAACGGTCTGAAACCCGTTTGACACAAGCCGCCCACACCAGGCGGCTTTTTTATGCCGGTCGTGGGTCCAAACGCCGCTTAAAGTGCATAATTTGCCGACTTACAAAGCCATATGAACCGACTTTCGCAAATTTTGCCCCCTACACAGGTGTTGGTCAGCGTTGATGCGACCAGCAAAAAGCGTGCTTTTGAAGAAGCCGGCCTGCTGTTTGAAAACCTGCACGGCATGAACCGTGCGCTGATTACCGACAGCCTTTTCGCTCGCGAACGTCTGGGCTCGACCGGGCTAGGGCACGGCGTCGCCATTCCGCATGGCCGCATCAAGGGCCTGAAAGCGCCGATGGCTGCTGTGTTCCAGTTGCACACGCCGATCGGGTTTGACGCCCCCGACGAGCAGGCCGTGGCGCTGCTGATTTTTTTACTGGTTCCTGAAGCAGCGACCCAAAAGCACCTCGAAATCTTGTCGGAAATTGCCGAGCTCCTAAGTGACGCCGCCCTGCGCGAACAAATCAAAACCACCGCCGACGCACCCGCGCTTCACCACCTGATTGCCTCCTGGACGTCAGCCGCGTGACATTGACGGCACTGTGAATTCCTCAGCACTGTGAAACCGACTGCCATCAGCGCGGATGTCTTGTTTGAAGACCACCGCGCCAACCTGAAATGGGAATGGGTTGCCGGCCTGGGCGCGTCTGAGCGACGCTTTGATGAGGTCGCGGTGCGGGCTGCACGCTCAGGCGCTGACCTGGTGGGGTACCTCAACTACATCCACCCGTATCGCGTGCAAATTTTAGGTGAACGCGAAGTCGCCTACCTGACGAATGCCGACGACGATGCGTGCGTGCGCCGCATCACCCGCATCATCAAGCTGGAGCCGCCGGTGCTGATCATGGCCGACGGGCAAACCGCGCCTGATGCGCTGCTGGCTATGTGTGAACGCGCCGGATTGCCAATGTTCTCTACGCCAGAGTCAGCGGCTTTTGTGATTGACGTGCTGCGCGCGTATTTGTCCAAGCACTTTGCCGACCGCACCTCGATGCATGGCGTGTTCATGGACATTCTGGGCTTGGGCGTGATGATCACGGGTGAATCGGGCTTGGGCAAAAGCGAGCTGGGGTTGGAATTGATCTCGCGCGGGCACGGCATGGTGGCTGATGATGCGGTTGATTTGTATCGCATCAACCAGACCACTATTGAAGGCCGCTGCCCCGACTTGCTGCAAAACCTGCTGGAAGTGCGCGGCATTGGGCTGCTCGACATCAAGGCGATTTTTGGCGAAACTGCGGTGCGCCGCAAAATGCGCCTAAAAATGATCGTGCACCTGGTGCGCCGCGAGACGCTGGAGCGTGAGTACGAACGCATTCCTTACGAGCCGTTAAATCAAGACGTGCTGGGTATTCCGGTGCGCAAAGTCATTATTCAGGTTGAAGCGGGCCGCAACATCGCCGTGCTGGTCGAAGCTGCCGTGCGCAACGCGATTTTGCAGCTGCGCGGCATCAACACCTACCAGGAATTTGTGGAGCGCCATCGCAAGGCGATGGACAACGGTGACTGAACGTGCTTAGTCACTCATCAGGCAAACAGCGGGTGGTGGTGGGCTTGAGTGGCGGTGTTGATTCTGCTGTCACTGCCTACCTGCTCAAACAACAGGGCCATGAAGTCATCGGCATCTTCATGAAGAACTGGGAGGGCGACGATGACGACGAGTTTTGCCCGTCGAACATTGACTTCGTAGACGCCGCAGCAGTGGCCGATGTCATCGGCATTGAGATCGAGCACGTCAGCTTTGCAGCCGAATACAAAGACCGGGTGTTTGCCGAGTTTTTGCGTGAATACCAGGCCGGCCGCACGCCCAACCCCGACATTTTGTGCAACGCCGAGATCAAGTTCAAGGCGTTTTTAGACCACGCCATGCGCCTGGGCGCAGAGAAAATTGCAACGGGCCACTACGCCAGGGTGCGGCACAACCCTGCCACCGGTCTGCATGAGCTGCTAAAAGGGTCGGACCCGGCCAAAGACCAGAGCTACTTTTTGCACCGCCTCAATCAGGCGCAGCTGTCAAAAACGCTGTTCCCGGTCGGCGAGCTCAAAAAAACCGAAGTGCGCCGTATTGCTGACGACATTCGCTTGCCTAACGCCAAAAAGAAAGACTCTACCGGCATCTGCTTTATTGGCGAGCGGCCGTTCAGAGACTTTTTAAACCGCTACATCGCCAAGGTGCCCGGCCCCATCAAAAGCGACAAAGGCCGGGTGCTGGGTGAGCATGTGGGCTTGAGCTTTTATACGCTGGGCCAGCGATCGGGGCTGGGCATTGGCGGCGTCAAAGCGCGGGGTGCTGACCTGAGAGCCGTCCAAGCCCTGGGCCAGCGCGGCGTGGGCTCGCACGAGCCGTGGTTTGTGGCCCGCAAAGACATGGCCACCAACACCCTGTGGGTGGTGCAAGGCCACGACCACCCGTGGCTGCAATCGACTGAACTCAGCGCTCAGGATTGCAGCTGGGTAGCAGGCAGCCCACCGGCCTCGGGCCCGATGGCCGCCAAAACCCGGTATCGTCAAACAGATGCGCTTTGCGATCTGGTGGCCGGCAGCAGCGCTAACAGCGAACTCATATTCCAGCAGGCCCAGTGGGCGGTCACGCCCGGCCAGTCTGCCGTGCTGTACGACGGCGACGTGTGCCTGGGCGGCGGCGTGATTGACAGCAGCAACGTGCAAAACGGTCAAAATAACTGAAACGAGCAATTTAGGGTATTAAATCGGGCTGCAGCCCAATAACGACGGGCGCAAGCAGCTTCTTAATTAATAGCAGAAAGCGGGCTTAAAACGCCGTCTCAACATAGGTGTAGATGTAGTTTGACCCACCACTCACATTGCCCAGCAGGCGCGACGCGCCAAAAATGCCAGAACGATGCGACACACCAAAACCGACAAAAGTCTCTTTCAGGGACCGCACGCTGAACAGGTCGCCCACGCTCACATCAATTGTCGGGTCCAGGTAGTTCAGCAGGCGTGAGGTGGTTTTGCCGGTCTGGCTGACCACCTCGGTGTATGGCACGCGCTGCGCGGCAGACAGGCCGACGCCCAGGCCGAGGCGGGTTTTGACGCGGTCTGCCCACGGAAAGCCGTAGTAACTGGCCTTCATGAACACATCAAGCTGAGGGCCGTTAGCCTGCAGGCCGCGCTCGTTGTGGTAAGTCAGGCCAACATAGCCGATGAAGTCCAGCGGCCAGCCGTTAAAGCCTTGAATGAACGGTTTGCCAAGCTGCACGCCAGCGATGCTGGTGGCGTTGACCTTGGCTGTTGACAGGCAGCGCGCGGTGATGATGCGGGCCAGATGGCAGCCGTCTTCAGTGGCCTTGCCGTACAGCAGCTTGACGTAGGTGGGCGATGTGTCCTGCTCCCATGGCCGTTGCTGTTGCTGGCGGCTGCCAAAGTCATACGCCGCGCCGATGTACAGCGAGGGCAGGATGCGTTTGTCAACGATGGGGCTGTTTTTAACAGTTGTGCCCAGCACCGTTGCAGACACGCCGGCCAGCAGTCGCCAGCGCTGCGACACGTCATAAGAGCCGTACAGGCCCAGCTGCGTCTGCAGGCCCGCGCCAGGTGCATAGGCGGCCCGGGCAGCCGTCGCCTCGTTGGCCGCAACGCCATAGTAATAGTTGTTCAGTTTGGCATCGCGCAGTGCCACCGATACGTCCGGGCGCAGCGACCACGATCCTGAGCGCCATTCGTAGCTGTAGCCCAGCCGCGCCTCGGTTCCGTTTGATGCGCTGCCGACGTCCCGCGTCAGTTCGGCACGCAGTGTGCCCCAACTTTGGCGCAGGCGATAAGCAAGCCCCAGGTCAATGCCTGACTCACGGTTGGCCATGCCGGCCAGGCTGGGCGGCAGCCGGTCAGACGGAAAGCCTTCAGCGCGCTGTTCGACAAACACATCAAAGCGCTGGCCGTTCTGGTCCGCACCATCATTGAGCAGCTTGATACCGGCGCGGTTGGCATGCAAAAAAAGCCGTTCACCTTCGTATAAATACAGAGGTAGCAGGTCATAACGGGTGCCGCCGCCCAGGTAGGGTGACGCTGTCGCCCTGACTGCTGCACCCAGTCCGGCGCTGCCGGGGGTGTTCAAAATCGCGGTGAGCGGCTCAATACCGTCAGCGCTGGCTGGCAGGCTGGCTGCCATGGTACAGGCCACCAAACAGGCGCCAAGAAAGGGTTGAAATGTCTTCATGCTGTCGATTCTAAAAGCTGGGCTGGCACCGCACATGCTAACTTTCAAGTTCGAGCCGAGTCGCCGTTGTTTGTACGCAAAGGCAAAAAAGCAAAAAAGCGACAGCGAATGCCTGAAAAACAAGCTGCCCGCAAAACGTCAACGCCGTGCTTTAGCCTGAGCTTTCTTTCAAATAGGCTTGCAGGCCAGTAGATTTGGGCGCAAGCAGCTATTAAATGAATAGTAAAAACTTTGGCAAAGCAAAAAAACCCGCCATCAGCGGGTTTTTTCAGGGGGCACTTCAACGCGCTTTTCAATCCGCTAGTGGCAAGCGCCTTAAAACGGAATGTCATCGTCCATGTCGTCAAACCCACTGGCTGCTTTGGCTGCAGCCGGTTTGGCCGCCGCTGGGCGTGCAGCAGGAGCGGTGCGCGGGGCGCTGTAGCTGCTACTACCGCCGTCGTCACCGTCTGACGAGCCGCCGCCCATGCCCTGGCGGCTACCCAGCATTTGCATCTGGTCGGCGCGTATTTCGGTGGTGAACTTCTCGACGCCGTCCTTGTCGGTCCACTTGCGGGTACGCAGGCTGCCTTCGACATAGACCTGCGAGCCCTTTTTGAG
>JANYED010000372.1 GCA_025363315.1 Polaromonas sp. | reverse complement strand
CCAAGGCCCCTGGAATTTAAACGGCCAGCTCGGCCTGGTGGTGGGCGCAACGTATCCAGCAGAAATTGAGCGCGTGCGACTAGTGGCCCCCACCCTGCCGCTGCTGATACCCGGTGTGGGCGCGCAGGGCGGCGACGCGGTGGCCACGGTACGGGCCGGCTGGCGCGAAGGCGCACCCATCATCGTCAACTCATCGCGGGCGATTTTGTACGCATCGGGTGGGGATGATTTTGCCGAGGCTGCGCGGGCTGAAGCTTTGAAGACTCGGGATGTGTTGCAGGCTGCTCGAGAGGTATCCCGTTAACGCCAAAAAGCACGGTTTTAGCCTTAGGCCGGGGTAGCGCTCGAGGCGTAACCCGACCTACGAAACCTCAAGCGACAGGCTGCACGCCTCGCCTTAGATCAGGTCTTAGATCAGGTCTCAAATCAGGTTGTAAATCACGGTGGGATTTTGAAACCGGATGCTGCCGACAGGCACCGTGACGCAATAGCGCTTGGCCCAGCGTGTAGCGCATGCGTAGCCAGCTTCATCGATCCATTTCATGACGGTGCCGCCGTGCACCTTGCCGCCAAAGTTGATGGTGCTGGGTTCGGTCAAAAAGCGCAGGGTGATGGAGGACTTGGTTTTTACTAAAGAGTCTGCTATTTAAAATATAGCTGCTCGCGCCCGTGTGTATTGGGCTACACCTTCATTGTTTAACTGAATGCGCAAACATCGTCGGCTTGTCGGGTTCGCCGCAACATTGCCTGGAGCATCCGCACTCGTCACGGTAACGCCTACGACAGGCCGCCGCTGCCAAACCAAGACCGGCCGTCAGTGCCTGCAATGTGCAGAGCTGATGTCAACGTGCCGACGATGATTTTCCTCACCCCTAGGAGCCTGATTTTGTAACAGCCGCGAGCTGCCAGAAAGCGGGAACACGGCGTAATGAACATTCAGCAAGGAACACATCGTTACATTTTCGGCATTCACATTACCTCTGGATGGGAGGTTTTGTAACCTCGGGCTATTAACCTACAAACTATTCTGACTTTTGGTAATCGCTCATGATGGAACTTGAAGAAAAATCTGCCCCGCTCAGTGCCTGCGTGGACGAGGCAACGACGACTGAGCCCATCGGTGTGGCTGAGTACAGCGCGGGCGCGGCCAAAGTCTCAGGCGCGGCGGCTTTGTCTGCCGCACTGCTTGCCGCCTGCGGCGGCGGCAGCAGCAGCGGCGGTGGTAGTGGCGGTGCCGATGGGCCCAGTCCGGTCGCCCAGTCAACGCCGGGCTTTAACAATTACCCAAAAGCCAACAGCGACGAAGAAGCCGCCCGCTTTTTGCTGCAAAGCCAGCTCAGCGCGTCTGACGCGGACATCAGCGGCGTGAAATCTGCCACCTTTGCGGGCTACTTACAGCAGCAATTTACCAAGCCGACAGGCCAGACTGGCTGGGACTGGCTTGAAGAGCGCGGCTACGGCCAGGCCGGTACGAGCCGCTATTTCTTTGCGACCTACCCGGCCGAATATATGCTGTGGAAGCAACTGTTTACCGCCCAGGACGGCATGCGAAAGCGCATTGCACTGGCGCTGTCAGAATTTTTTGTGGCCTCCATGCAGTCGGCTGAATTTGAGTGGCGCGGCTCTGCGTATGCCCAATATTGGGATGTGCTGAACAACAATGCCTTTGGCAATTACCGCCAGCTGCTGGAAGATGTCACGCTGAACCCCGTCATGGGGTACTTTTTAAACACGCGCGGCAATCAAAAAGAAGATGCAGCAACCGGCCGCGCACCCGACGAAAACTACGCTCGAGAGGTGATGCAGCTGTTTTCTATCGGCCTGGCGCAGCTCAACCTTGACGGCACTGAAAAACTTGCCAATGGCAAGCGCATTGACTCGTACACGCAGGTCGACGTGACCAATCTGGCGCGTGTTTTTACCGGCTACAACTTTGACGTGTCTGATGGCGAAAGAATTGATGTGCTTCGCTCAGACGGCAGCCTGGAAGGCTATTCGATTGCCGGGCGGCAGTCGGTGCGCAAACGCATGGCCCTCAACGCCAGCCGACATTCCACGCTGGCAGCAACATTTTTGGGCACCACCGTCAACGCAGGCACTCCAGGCGCTGAGGCTTTGAAAATAGCGCTGGACACGCTGTTTAACCATGACAACACCGGCCCATTTTTTGCCAAGCAGATGATTCAGCGCCTGGTGACCAGCAACCCCAGCCCTGCCTACGTAGAGCGCGTAGCCAGAGCCTTTAACAACAACGGCGCGGGCGTTCGGGGTGATTTGAAAGCCGTGTGGGTGGCGATTTTGCTGGACGACGAAGCGCGCGGGACGCAAAGCCTCGCCAGCCCGTCGTTTGGCAAACTGCGCGAGCCC
>JANYED010000281.1 GCA_025363315.1 Polaromonas sp. | reverse complement strand
ATTGACCGCCAGCTCAATGACCATGGCTACATTTTGCCGGGCTTGGGCGATGCAGGCGACAGGATTTTTGGGACGAAATAAGCTGGGCACACCTGATTCATGGACAAACTACGTATCGACAAATGGCTGTGGGCCGCCCGCTTTTACAAGACACGCAGCTTGGCCACACAAGACATTGAGCTGGGCCGTGTGCGACTGAACGATTTGCCGGTTAAGCCCGCCAAAGAAGTTAAAACTGGCGACACCATTGCTGTGCGGCAAACCTCAAGCACCCGCACACTGCGGGTGTTGGGTTTGAGCGACAAGCGTGGCGGCGCGCCCCAAGCCCAGCTGCTGTACCAAGAGCTAGAGGTCAGTATCCAGCAGCGCGAACAACTGGCCGAGCAGCGCCGCCTGGAACCTGCCAACACCCAAGCCTATGGCCGCCCCACCAAACGAGACAGGCGCGCCATTGACAAAGTCGGGCCAAAAAGCTGGGGCAGCCGCTGGAGCGCTTCAACGGATTGAGCAGACCGAGCGTACTGAGCACGACAAGTGCTTTCACCAAGCAATGCGACGCTACAGATTTAGTAGCTCCTCGTGCACGTATTCATTGGGCTACAGCCATTTTTAATACCTAAAAATGGCGTTTTTTCACCTTTTGATGGCTTTACAGCCGTCAAATCGACATCCAGCATGGTGGAAAGCCATAAGCAGAACATGCCACGCTTTGGGTTAACCTCGATCGACTCACAAACATGGTGCTTGCGGCAAGGCAAAGCAACACAAAACTAATGGCTGATTTTTCTTTTTTCACAGGAGACTTTTATGAAACGCCGTTCACTACTTCAGGCTGCTGGTAGCGCAGCTGTTATTCCGGGCTTCGCGCTGGCTGCAGACAACAAATACCCCAGTAAGCCCATCAGTTTTATCGTGGGCTATGCCGCAGGCGGCAATGCGGACCAACGCTCGCGTCAAATAGCCAAGGCCATGGGCGATATTCTGAAAACTCCCATCATCGTGGACAACAAACCTGGTGCGGGTGCCAATATTGGCACGGCTGCCATCGTTAAAGCGACACCCGACGGCTACACACTGGGTATGGGCAACTTCGCGCCACTGTCGGTCAACCAGTCACTGTTCAAAACCCTGCCCTACAACCCGCTGGACGCCACTCCGATCATGCTGATCGAACGCGGGCCGCTGATGCTGATGGTCAAGACCGATTCGCCATACAAGAGCGTCAAAGAGCTGGTTGCAGCGGCTAAAGCCAAGCCCGGTAAGCTGAGCTATTCGTCGGGCGGCATTGGCGGCTCACACCATTTGTCAGGCGCGCTGTTTGAGCACACCGCAAGTGTTGACATGATCCATGCGCCTTACAAAAGCGGCTCGGCTGCCGCCAATGATCTCTTGGGTGGCCAGGTAGACACGATGTTCATGCAAATGTACGAGGCCATGCCTATGGCCAAGGCAGGCAAGCTGCGCCCGCTGGCGATCACCAGCACCAAGCGCTCTGCCTTGCAACCCGACGTGCCGACCATGGCCGAGGCAGGTTACCCCGGTGTCGAGGTGATGAATTGGCAGGGCTTGATTGGCCCCAAGGGCATGTCGCCCCAACTTGTCAAGCAGCTCAATGAAGTGGCCAACAGGGCCCTACAGAGCACCAGCGTTAAAGACGTGCTGCAGGCACAAGGCAACGAGCTGGGTGGCGGCACACCCGAGCAGTTTGCAGCTTTCATCAAGACCGAAACCGTCAAATGGACCAAGGTGGTGAAGGACGCAAAAATCGACCCCGAGTGACAGCCAGGGTCGCAGGAAGGTTGTGCACTGGTAATTGACTACAGCGGTCTATTCTGTGGATTGATAAGGAGACCAATGCAAGCCCAATTTTAGGCCTCTAGCCCAATAAATACATGCGCAAGCAGCTATAAATTAGATAGCAAAAAAACACAAAAAGGAGCACGGTGATGGCGTCATGCGACCGGGCTTTGGGGTGAAAGGCGCGCGATAGCAACATTTGAGACAACACAAAAAATGACCGAGCGGCAGCTCGACTCATTTTTCGCCCCCGCGTGTGATTTCACCCCAAAACCGCAGCGCATGGCGCCGTCGCCGTGCGGTGGTTGGCAAGTGGATCGACGCAGAACTTATCGACGCATTTTCAAGCAACCAGCCGATAAGCCCGCTGCGCCAGCGCCTGAGCCAGCAGTTCGGCCGGGTCAATCAGGTCTACGTTAACCATGCCGGGCACGCTGGTCAGTGCCAGCGGGATCTCTGTGCAGCCCAGCACCAGAGTTTGCAAGCCATGCCGCTTGGCCAGCGCTTCGGCAACGCTGACAAACGTGCTATGGGCCAGCGCCATGTCGCCTACCTTCACGCCGCTGTAAATGCCGTGCATCAGTTGCTCGCGCTCGTCAGGCAGGGGGCTGTGGCACAGCACGCCCTGCTGGGTAAATGCTTGGTCGTACAAACCGGCATGGTAGGTGCCCGTTGTGGCCAGCAGGCCCACTTGGCGCACACCGCGTGCTGCCACCGTGCGCGCCACCTCGCGCGCTACGTGCAGCACTTCAAGCTGCGGGAAGCGCTGTTGCAGTTCACCGTGCCAGGCATGGGCAGTGTTGCAGGCCACAGCGATAGTTGTAGCCCCCAGCGCCGCCAGTTTGCCCATGGCTTGCAGCATCGGCTCCAGCGGCTGATGGCCACCAAAACCCAGCACACCCAGGGCGGTGCTGCGGTCGGGCACGGGCACCTGCGCCAGCCAATGCTCAGGAAAAGCCTGGTCAGACACGGCGATGCCTTGACCCCGCATGTGATCTGCACCCGCTGCCACAAACAAACGCGCAAAGTCAGCACCTGCGGCAGGGCCCATGCCGCCCAGAATTCCAACAGTATGGGTACCGACTGTGCGTGTTTGATTCATGAGCTTTTACAGTTCAGGTTTACAGCGCAGGCTTGTCGCTAGGCGTTTTCAGGTTTGCCTTGAGTTCTGGCGACATCGGCAAAGCCAGGTTCACGCCTTTTGGCACGATCGGTGACTCAAACCACTTGGTGTACAGCTTGGCAAACTCGCCAGACTTCATCATGCGGTTGATGGTGCCGTCGACCAGTTTTTTAAATTCCGGGTCGTCTTTTCGCACCATGCAGGCGTAGGGTTCGACCTGCAGCGAGTCACCCACCACTTGCAGCGACACCGGGTTTTTTGAATTCGCCATCAAGCCGAACAACAAGATGTCGTCCATCGCAAAAGCCACAGCCCGGTCGTTTTCAACCAGCAGCAGCGAATCGTCGTGGTCTTTGCCCAGAATCAATTGCATATCGAGGTTTTTCTCGGTGTTGTACTTGCGAATCACCTGCGCGTTGGTCGTGCCGGTGGTGCTTGATACGGTCTTTTTAGCCAGATCAGCATAGTTTTTGATGCCGGAGGTCTTCTTGGTCAGCAGGCGCGTGCCGGTATAGAACATGTTGGTGCTGAAAGTCACGTCTTTGGCACGGGTCGAGTTGTTGGTGGTCGAGCCGCACTCCAAATCGTAAGTGCCGTTGACCAGCAGCGGAATGCGGTTTTGTGATGTGACAGGCATGTACGCAATTTGCAGGTCAGGCTTTTTGGTTTTTTTGCGCACATCGTCAATGATGGCTTCGGTCAGCTCGACTGAAAAGCCTACCGCTTTGCTGGAGCCAATCAGGTAGCTGAAGGGCACCGATGCCTCGCGGTAAGACACCGTGATTTTGTTGGCGTCAGCGATTTTTTTCAAGGTTTGCGCGCTGGCGCCAGTCGCTGCAACGCAGGTTGCAATCAGTGCGGCCATAGTTAGGGTAGAAAATTTCATGGAAATCCTTTGGAGGTGGAAAGTGGAAAGTTTTGGTCACTCGCAACGCCAGTGTATGAAGACCGTGCGATTCGGGTCATGTATTTTCACGCTAAACCCATGACGCAAAGTCATGGCATTCCCGCATCGCTAACTGACAGCTAAGGCATAACACCAAGTCATGGCCTGATCGTATTTGGCATTGTTCAAACCGCGCGGCGCTTTGTAAAGTGAGGCGTTTCAGACTCAGGAGTTGCGATGCGTGTTTGTGTACTGGGGGCTGGCATTGTGGGCCTGGCAACCGCTTATGAATTAAGCCAATCGGGCCATGACGTGACGGTGATTGACCGTGCCCTGCCCGGCAGCGGCGCCAGCGGAGGCAACGGTTCGCAGCTGAGCTACAGCTATGTCCAGCCACTGGCTGACCCCGGCATTTGGGCGCAACTGCCCAAGCTGCTGCTGTCGCCGTCATCACCCCTGAAAATTCGCCCGCAACTGGACGTGCACCAGTGGCGCTGGGGGTTGCAGTTTTTGGCGGCATGCAATGCGGCTACGTCGCGCAGCACGACGATTGCGCTGCTTGAATTGGCTGCGCAAAGCCGGCAAAGCTTTGATGCCATGCTGGCCAAAGAAAAGCTCGCGGTTGACTTTTCAAATACCGGCAAACTGGTGTTGTTTTCTACCAAGGCGTCTTTTGCCGCCGCGCAAAAGCAGATGCTGCTGCAAAGGGGCATGGGAAGCGCTCAAAAAGCCGTCAGTGCCAACCAATGTGTGGACATTGAACCAGCCCTGGCCAGCTACGCCCCCAACATCACCGGCGCAATCTATACGCCCAGCGAGTGCGCCGCCGATTGCCAGAAAACCTGCGACGGTTTACAGGAGCTGCTGGCTCAGCGCGGTGTGCGGTTTTTGCTTGATACAGCCATTGAAAAAATAGCGCTCGAACGAGGCGCTGTCACGGCTGTCAAGACGCATCAAGGCGACATTGAAGCCGACCGGTATGTGATGGCTTTGGGCGCTGCATCAGCCCCCGTGGCACGCAATCTGGGGGTCTATTTGCCGATTTACCCGCTCAAGGGTTACAACATCACCGTTGATGTCAACGAGACACCCGGCTCTGCGCCCGACGTCAGCGTGACCGACAGCGTCCGCAAAGTCGTTTTCGCCCGCATTGGCTCACGCCTGCGGGTGGCAGGGATGGCTGAGCTGGGCGGTTACAACACGCAAGTTGCGCCCAGGCAAATCGAATCGCTTAAAGCATCAACCCAGGCGCTGTTTCCGTATAGCAGCGCTTTTGCAGATCTGCACCCCTGGGCAGGCCTGCGCCCGGCCACGCCGACTGCCCTGCCCCTGATTGGCAAGCACCCCAAAGGCCCCAGCAACCTGCTGTTCAATGTTGGCCACGGGGCGCTGGGCTTCACGCTGGCGTTTGGGTCAGCAGCGCAGGTAGCTGCGATGCTTGCAAACCAATAACGTCGCTTGCTGGGGTACATTCTGGCCTGTAGCCCAATGGATTCGGGCGAAATCAGCTATGACTTTTATAGCATTTTTGTTCTGCCTTCAAACTTTAACGCCTGCTCAAAACACTTCACAAACGCCCGCACGGCGACCGACCCCGGTTTGCCAGAGGGCAGCAGCGCCTTGATGGGCACGGGTATCAGGGGCTCCAGATCAAGCACGTGCACGCGAGTCGCGTCGGCCGATGCAGCGGTGCAGGTGTCGACCAGCGCCACGCCCAGGCCATGATGCGCCAGCGCGAGGGCTGAATGATAGGTTTGCACGGTGATGTCGAACTTCAAGCCCACCCCCGCCTCGCGGCTGGCCTGGCTCAGCACGCGGCCCACAGGGTCTTGTGCGTCCAGGCCAATCACCGGCACCTTGTCAAGCTTGGCCAGCTCAGTGAGGGTAATGCTGCCGCGCTTTAAAAATCGCGCTGCCAGCATGCCCCTGGGCGCAACGCACACCACGCGGCCGTCGGCCAGATGCTCTTGCGCTAGCGCTGAATGAACCACAGGACTGAACAAGAAACCCACATCAGCTTCCTGCAGCACCAGCGCGGCCACAATTTGCGGTGAATGCAGCGCCTTGATGGAGATAGCCATGTCCGGGTACTTGACGCGAAACAACTTAATGGCGTGCGGCAAGATTTCATAACTCAACGCCAGCACCGTCAAAATGCGCAGCTCTTTAGCGCTGTCGCCCGCTTTCAAATTGGCCGCCAGACGGTGCACATCGTCCAGCTGGGCAAACAGCTGCTCAACGTGCGGGTACAGGCTCAAAGCCTCTGATGTCGGCAGCAAGCGCCCTTTGGCTCGCTGGAATAGCGCAAAGCCCAACTGCAGCTCAGCATGCTGCAAAATGCGGCTGACGGCGGGCTGCGTGACATTGATCAGCCGCGCCGCACCACTGACGCTGCCGATCAGCATGACGGCGTTGAAGACTTCGATATGGCGCAGGCGCATGCAGCATTTCCCTAGAACGTTGGCCTGAACTTTTTCAGCCAGGATGGCTGCACATTATGGTGTGGAGCCGCTGCGGTGGCCTGCAAATTATGTCAATGCGGATAACTGCAATGCTCCAGCGCTGGCGTCCAACGCCCTCAGGCCGTGAATCGCTCTGTATGTGAACTGACCTTCACAATCTGCCCGGATGCGATTGCGCCAGTCAGGTGTCTAATGTCAAAAGCTTGCAAGCCAAAAACATCGTTTTAACTGGTATCAGGAGCCATTTAGGCCCGTAGCCCAATGGATTCGGGCGCAAGCAGCTACTGAATCTGTAGCGATTACAAGCCGAACAAACATTGGATATGAGAAAACGTGCAACATACTCACCAAGTAAAACTTTTTAAGGACAGGACGTAAGGGCTGTTTTAACCACCACCCAAGGCCAAAAAGACCGCCACCCTGAAATAAATCCAGGCAATGCTCAAGTACGACGGCCCAAAGGTTGCCGTCAGTCACCTGCGCGTGACCGACTACAAGGACTTAGCGATGCGCGCCATTGATACCGACGCGCTGGTACGGGCCATCGTCAATGACGACACGGCGCAGTCAGAGCGAGCCGTTGCACTGCTGACTGTCGCAGAAGTTTTTATACCCGTCACAGTGATGCTCGAGCTTAAACGGGTGCTGCGGTCCCGCTACGCTTTCACGCCCAAAGTCGTCGCGCAGGCCATCGCAAAATAACCGCTTTGGGCAACGTGGTGGTCGGTGAGCGCGAGGCAGTGCAGTCAGCAGAGCCGCACAAGGCTGGGACCTTGCAGATGCGCTTCACGTCGCTTTAAGCCAAGGCTGCGAGGACTTCACCACGCTGGATGCAGACCTTGTCAAACGTGCTGCGCGTGAAGTGGCGGGTAAGGAAAAGCAAATCTTGTCGTGACAAAGCTTTGATTGGTAATACCCTTGATCACCTCATTCCAAGACATGATGCAGCGCGTGGCGGCCATTTAATTGCTACTTAATTAGTAGCTGGTCACCTGCATATCCATTGGCTCTGGGTGTTTCAGGCTGCTTTTTGATGCAGCTTTGACTGGCTGGCAAGCCTGAAATGCTGTTTTGAGTGCATTTTCGGGTGTGTTTTAGAGCACCAGAGCAGGGCGAAATCAAATCTGAAGTGCAACACCTTAAATCAACTAAGGTGTAGAAATGACTAAACCGCAGCACTACC
>JANYED010000251.1 GCA_025363315.1 Polaromonas sp. | reverse complement strand
GGGCCGACTTTGTATGGGCGAAGGAATGAAGTCAGGGGGACTTCGGAGGGGTCTACTATGGGCATGGCGGATTGTGATTTTTCACGTGGGAGTTGACCGGCACCCGGAAGAACGGAGCTCACCGCGCGCATGCTGTGAGCTGTCCGTGTCGAACGACCTGTTAGACCTCAGCGCATCGTCATGGGCCACGACCGAACTCCTCTTTGAAGATTTTTGGGGTAGAACGCAGAGCGTTCTCGGCGCGTTCGCGTGTCAACAGTGTGAGGTAGCCTGGCTGACCGGCTGTGCAAATGAAGAGAAAGTAGCTTCCTCCAGCAGACCGATAGATGCGATGGGTCTGAAGCGGGGAATCGCCGGTATCTTCGTCTTGCTTTCGCACGAGAACAACTTCGCGTAGCTCCGCGTATGCCTGTGCGCAATTCGCAAATGCGGCTTCCACCTGTTCTTGCTGTGTAGGACGGGCCACTGGAGTATTCCTGAGCTCTAACTCAACGCATACCGCAAGACCTGCGGTATAAAAACGGCTCTGCAAGATAATCTGGGCATCAAAATCTCCTGGAAGTGGCTTGCCTGCTGGGTTTGCAGGCTAATGACTGTTTATTCAGCTAGGTATAAAAATTCCGTGAAACCCAGCAAGCTTTTTTTGCAAATAGCCTGCAAATCTCACCGCATCTGGCTGCGAATCACGGTTTGACTATAGCCTGCGCAAGATGAGTTTGGCAGGACATGTCTGGCAGGTCTGGACGCATTTCAAAGCCACGGCTGCTACATTTGCTCTACCAAGCGCTATACATTCAGGAGCTACTCGCGCATGTATCCATTGGCCTAAAGCCACTTTTCATACCTGAAAACGACAAATTCCAGGCCTTGAAAGCATCACAACCCGGTTTTTGGAGGCTTTTCAGCCTAAAAGATGACGGTTTGAGACGTTTTCGAGCCATTTTTAGGCATCATTTAGACCTCCAGGCCAATGGATACGTGCGCGAGCAGCTATAAAGTTAATAGCAACCCGTTTTTTGCAAACGGCTGTCAGACGTTCCTCTGCAAAGCCTGCGCCTTCTTTTCATCCCGCCGCTGGCTGAAAAATGACTTCAGCAGCGCTGCGCTTTCAACCGCCAGCACACCGCCCTGCAAGGCTGTCTGGTGGTTTAGTTGCGGCTGGTCAAACAGGTTGATGACGGAGCCTGCAGCGCCGGTTTTAGGGTCTGGTGCGCCGAAAACCACACGTTTGAGCCGCGCGTGCAGCATCGCGCCGCTGCACATGGCGCAGGGCTCTAGCGTCACGTATAGCGTGCAGCCAGGTAGGCGGTAGTTTCCAAGCAGATGGGCCGCTGCGCGCAGGGCGGCTACCTCGGCGTGGGCTGTGGGGTCGTGGCGCTCTATCGGGGCGTTGCAGCCGGTAGCGATTACTTGCCCGCCCTGCACCACTACGGCGCCAACCGGCACCTCGCCCGCCTGGGCAGCCAGCGCGGCCTGAGCCAAAGCGAGCTGCATGAAGTGCTCGTCTGGCCATTCGTGAGCCTGGGCGGTTTGCATTGGGTGGTTCATTTGCTATGTGTTTTGTAGCTGATAGCGCCCGTATTTATTGGGCTGCAAGCTGGTTTGACACCTTAAAAGCCCGTCTCAAGCTATTTTTCATCATTGGCGCGGTCGTTTTTTTGCTGCGCTGCCTGTAGGGCCGCATCCAGTGCCTGTTTGTACTGCTGCTGGGTTTGTTGTGGCGATGGCGGTGGCGATGATGTGGCCTGACTGCCGTCGGTTGGCGGGGCGATCAGCTGCTTTTTCACCACCACGCCAACAATCACCAAAGCGAGCAGCATGGTCAACACTCCCAAAATACTGCGCACGGCCGCTCCTTAAAGTTTTGCTTGATCAGGTGGTTGGATTTGGTCCATCCACTTTGCCAAGGCACGTTCATTGTCGTTGCCCTGGCTGTACAGCGCATGCATGGCGGCGCGGGCTTCTGGCCGATGTTGGTTGAGTTTGACTTTGCATTGCATGGTCAACACACGCAGTTCAAACGCCACGATGCCGCTCATCATCTTGTGCTGATAGTCCTCGCCCAGGCCTCGCCACTGGTCGGCATAG
>JANYED010000224.1 GCA_025363315.1 Polaromonas sp. | reverse complement strand
TCCAGATCATGGACCACCAAAAAGCCTCTTTCACGCCGATGTCGTGCGCGCCTTGCTTTTTCAGCACCACGAAGTCGACGAACAGCGAAACCAGCACGATGGCCGTGAAAGTGACCCATAGCCACAGAGGAGCAATTGTTTCCATAAAGACCTTGAAATAACCTTTGAGTTTTTATTGGGTGGCGAATGCGTGTGGTCTGCTGCACAAAGAAGTTGCAACCGATTTGCGCATTCGGGACGCTCGAGTCTATTTCAAAAGCAGCAATTTATTCCTACTTAATTAATGATATTACTTCTGAAAAACAGAATTGTTTAACCATCTATTCCTGCTGTCACCAGCGCAGGCAACCGAGCATCATCTAGTCCAGTTAAACGTTGATCGGACTTTGATGATTTTGTTGATGCCTGGGAGATTTTTTTTATGACAGCCGAAGCTGGGTGAGCCGCTGGTGTCAGTGCCCTCTGGTGGCGATGGCGCACCGGCTTGGCTGGCAGAGTTTGGCTGGCCGACTGTTGTCGGCATGGGCTTGTTTGCAATCGTCGGCGCTGCGCTTGGCTACCTCGGTGTCAAGCTGATTTGGGTGTTGGGCGCTGTCGTCATTGGGTAAAGATCTGTTTTTTAGAAGTTTTAGTCTTTTAAATGCTGCTTTTTGTAGCTGTGTTGGAGCGCTACTATTTGTTGGTATTTCAATTTAATCAGGAGATAGTCATGAAGAAATTTCTGTTGTTACTTGTGGTCGTTTTTACATTCGGGTTGTCGACCGTCGCCATGAACGCCGAGGCGGCCAAGCGAATCGGTTCTGGTAAATCGATGGGCACACAGCGTCAGGCAACGCCCGACAAAGCGCCAACGGCGGCTGGTCAATCTGCCGCGGCGCCAGCCGCAGGTGTAGCAGCTGCGCCGTCACGGTCGTGGATGGGGCCAGTCGCAGGCTTAGCAGCAGGCCTGGGCTTGGCCGCTTTGGCTTCGCATTTAGGCTTTGGTGAAGAGCTGGCCAACATGTTGATGATGGGGCTTGTGGCCGTTGCAGTGATGGCCGCCATCGGCTTTGTCATGCGTAAACGTGCCCAAGCGCAGCGAGCTAACGGCGCAGGTGAAGGCGGTATGCAATATGCCCGCGCCGGGGTGTCTGGCTCGGCAGGCGCTGGCTCGTTTGGTGAGTTGCAGCAAAAAGCCCCCGCTTACAAAGTCGCCCTGCCTGCGGCTGGTGGGTCGGTGATCGGGTCTGCAATTGGCTCGAATCTTGGCGGCGTAAGCAGCGCTGACGCCGCGCCAGCAAGCCGAATTCCCGCTGACTTCGACACAGCAGGTTTTGAACGCAATGCCAAAGTGAATTTTGTTCGTCTGCAGGCTGCCAACGATGCGGGCGACTTGGACGACATCCGCCAGTTCACCACGCCAGAAATGTTTGCGGAGCTGAAGATGGAATTGTCAGAACGCGGCACAGCCGCACAAAAAACCGATGTGGTGAGCATTCAGGCGAACATGTTGGAGGTAGACGAAGATGCCGACCGCTACTTAGTCAGCGTTCGCTTTACCGGCGTCATTCGGTACGATGCCGTGCAAACTGATGAGTCGTTCGACGAAGTCTGGCATCTGGCCAAGTCGCGCCAAGGCAACGCTGGTTGGGTTCTTGCAGGCATTCAGCAGAGCTAGTAAGCCAATGTTGCGTCACGCCTGACCGCATGTCGATGTGGTCAGTTCCGAGAAAGGCGAAGTGTCAGCACTTCGCCTTTTTTGTTTTCGGCAGCCGAAAAATCCAGACTTTTAAGCTGCGAATCGAATCTTTACGTCTGACGCGGGATAAGCCACACAAGGCAAGATCAAGCCTTGGCGCTTTTCGTCTACGCTTAGCCCCGGCCATTCGATGCGGTACGTCACTTGTCCTTGAACCAACTGGCAAAGGCACGTTCGGCAGGTTCCGTTGCGGCATGAGCTTTCAAGCTTCAAGTCGGGTGCGTTTGCTGCTTCGGCGGATTGCAGCAGGGTTTGATGGGCGGGTGCTGCAAAGGTGTGGCTACTGGGCACGACGGTCGCTTTAAACATGTTGATTGGCGTACTTTGACTGGCTAGGGATGCTCTGCATAACTCGCTGCGAATGCGTGTAGGGCAGATTGGGATGAGCTGCAAGGCGTATTTCGCAGTCCAATAGCTAGACTATTGGCGAGAAATGCAACGTAGCAGATCGCCCAAGCCTGCGCTACCACCCGCCGCATGGGGTTATGTAGAGGATCCCAGATCTTCAGCTTTGCGCTGAAGTTGCTTTAAAAGGCTTCAGGACTTCGGTTTTGGGGCCTTTTTGTTTTAGTGCAGGCGAAATGGCGAAGTTGATATGTTGTCTTGCGGCTACGTGTTCAAAGTTCGTAGCTCGAAAGCAATTGTTAGCGTTTATGCTTTATTGTTAACATAATCACTTAATTCCCAGCAACATGACAATATCCGACGAGATGATAGCTGTCGCTAGACTTGACCCTATTAACTGCGCGCAAACCGTCATCAATGACGCTCTGGAAGAGGCTGAGAGGGCAGTTGAATACGACGAAGAGCTCTTCGAAGTAGTTCAAGAAGCTTCGGTTTTCGTTAACTCAATTGCGGAACTCGCTGGCGTAAAGAACCTTTCGGTCCTACCTACGGGCACAGACAGAACTAATACACAAAGCTGCCAGGCCTTCATTGGGTACCTAAAGGCTAGTCGAGTTGTGTTTGCGGCCCTACTAAATCAGGCAAGGATGAGTGCGCACAAAAAACGTTTCGATCTTGGGCTTGGAAGTACTTTCTCCTACGAGTTTTCCCAAGGTGACCTGGACAGAGTGCAAACGTTGCTAAACGAGTTGCGCAATTTGATTGGTGCTGTTGATGGGTTGAATGAGGAACACAGGCAGCGCGTCTTGGCTAGCTTGGAAAAACTACAGCGCGAATTGCACAAGAAAGTCAGCGATTTTGATCGCCTCTATGGATTAGCTGCTCAACTGAGTTCCTTAATGCATAAAGCAGGAACTGATTCAAAACCAATAATTGACCGCGTAAGGGAAATGCTAGGAATAGCCTGGGAAACTCAAGCACGTGGAGACGAGTTGCCGTCTGGAACTGAGCCACCGTTGCTGCCTAAACCTGGTGTGCCAGGGAAGCTGCCATCGGCCTAGTTTTCTTAAACACCGATTCTCTTGACAATTCTAGAAATTGCCCTTGGTTAGCGCTCTGCTGAATGTGCTGATCGTCAGCTCCCAGCCCGCAACTTATCCTTCTTACTAGGCCGCTTCCCCTTCACGCCCCCAGTCCCCTGCGGATCAGCCACATTCACAGGCGCGGGTTCAACCGGCTCAAACCCGGCCACCTGCTCCAGCACCAGCTTGATGGCATGCCGTTTTTCAATCAGCCTGAAATGCGCAGCGGTTGCAGCACTCACAAAACTGACGGCGATGCCGCTCACGCCAGCACGCCCGGTGCGGCCAATACGGTGGGTGTAGTCAGTGGCTGAGCGGGGCAGGTCGTAGTTGACGACTACGGGCAGGGCGGTGATGTCCAGCCCGCGTGCAGCCACATCGGTGGCCACCACCACTTGCACCGCCTTGGCCTTGAAGTCCATCAACACCTGGCTGCGTTTGCCCTGACTGAGTTCGCTGTGAAAAGGCTCGGCACTAATTGGGTGTTTTTTGTCGGCTTTGCGCAGCTTGTCGGCCACTATTTCAGCGGCGTGTTTGGTGGCGACAAACACCAGTACGCGCTGCCATTTTTCAGTCTGCACCAGATGGCGCAGCAGTTGTGTGCGTTTGGGCGCGTCTACCGCAATCGCGCGCTGGAAAATGGAAGAGGGCAGTACGGTTTCAGGCTCGGGCTTGATCTCGATACGCAAGGGGTCGTTCATCATGCCTGCGGCCAGTGCCTCAATGGCGGGCGGAAAAGTAGCCGAGAACAGCGCGTTTTGCCGCTTG
>JANYED010000213.1 GCA_025363315.1 Polaromonas sp. | reverse complement strand
TCCCCGCAAGCGCTGCACCGCTTGCGTTCACATGCGGCGGGAACAATCTAAAGAACCCTTTTGGCGGCGTCTCTTCAAAGTCGCTTCGGTCAATCCACACTTCCTTGCCGATTTTGAAATGACGTTTGCCCAACTCGGGGTGATGCGGGTGTACGGGGGCGGAGCAATCGTCGAGCTTTCCCGCTCCGATGACTTCATCCCAATTCGTCAACACCAGCTTCACCGGGTCCAGCACGGCCATTGCTCTTGGGGCGCTGCCATCCAGGGTTTCGCGCAGGCAGCCTTCCAGGGTGCTGTAGTCAATCCAGCTGTCGCTTTTGGTCACGCCGATGCGTTCTGCAAACAGTTGCAGGGCCTCGGGCGTGTAGCCGCGCCGGCGCAGGCCGACGATGGTGGGCATGCGGGGGTCGTCCCAGCCAGTCACTTTATGGTCGTACACCAGTTGCGCCAGCTTGCGTTTGCTGGTCAGCACGTAGGTCAGGTTCAGCCTTGCAAATTCGTATTGGCGGGGGTGAGGTGTGGCTATCAAGCCACCCACGACCCGCCCGTCGGGTAGTTTTGTCGTTTCACACAGCCTGTCCAACAGCCAGTCATAAAACGGGCGCTGGTCTTCAAACTCTAGTGTGCAAATGCTGTGGGTGATCTGCTCGAGAGCGTCTTCAATCGGGTGCGCAAAGGTGTACATGGGGTAGATGCACCATTTGTCGCCCGTGTTGTGGTGGTGCGCACGGCGAATGCGGTAGATGGCCGGGTCGCGCATATTAATGTTGGGGCTGGCCATGTCGATCTTGGCGCGCAGCACGGCGGCACCATCATCAAGCTTGCCGTCACGCATTTCCCTGAAGCGTGCCAGGTTCTCGGCCACAGTGCGGGTGCGGAAGGGGCTGTCAGTGCCCGACTTGCCAAAGTCGCCCCGATTAACGCGCATCTCGTCGGGCGTTTGCTCGTCCACATAGGCCAGGCCTGCTTCAATCAGGTATTCAGCCACGCGGTACATGAAGTCAAAGTAATCGCTGGCCTGATAGGGGGCGTCGTTACCGGGCTGGGCCCAGTCAAAGCCCAGCCACTTTACCGCGTCAATGATGCCGTTGACGTATTCAATCTCTTCTTTTTCAGGGTTGGTGTCGTCAAAGCGTAGGTGGCACACGCCGCCGTAGTCGCGTGCCAGGCCGAAATTTAAGCAAATGCTTTTGGCATGGCCGACGTGCAGGTAGCCGTTGGGCTCGGGCGGAAAGCGCATGCGTACTTTTTGCGCATCAATCGGCCCGGCCGCATGGTGCGCTGCGTCGCCAGGGCTACCGCCCCAATGGCGGCCATCGTAAGTACCTGTTGCCAGGTCTTTCTCAATAATTTGGCGTAAAAAGTTGCTGGGTTTGGCGCTATTTGTCGAGTTGTCTGGCGGGCGGGGTGATGCGGGGGAATTCATGCGTTGATTTTAGGGCTTACACCCGCCAAATTTTGTTACGCATTTGCACCGTCTTTACAAGCGGTCGGGTAGGCGACGGGGCGGGTGGCGCGTTTAATAAAACACATGGGTACTTCACGCCCTGTACTTGGAGCAATGTATGAAAACAGTCACGTGTTTAAAACGTTCAAAACGTTCAAATGGTTTACTGCAGGTAGCCGGCATGTCTGCTGCCGTTGCCCTGGCAGCTGTTGGTTTGGTGGGCACCGCGCAGGCGCGCGACAACGTGTCGTTCTCGGTCGGCATCGGCGTGCCGGGTGTGGTGATTGGCGCGACGAACGCCTCCCCGGTGTATTCACAGCCGCGGCCGGTCTATGTGCAGCCCGCACCGGTGTACGTGCAGCCCGCCCCGGTGTACTACCAGCCAGCGCCGGTGTACTACAGCCGCCCGCCGGTTTATGTGGTGCCACAACCGGTTTATTACGGTCGCCCACCGGGCTGGTACGGCCACCATCACCGGCATGACGGTGACCGCGATGAGCGCCGCGGAGGCAACTACCAGCAGTCGCCACAAGCTTATGGTCAGGGATACGGTCAGGGATATGGTCAGGGGTATGGCCAAGGTTATGGCCAAGGTTATGGCCAGGTTTATTACAGGCGTTAAACCGCTGGTTCAAGTCATAAAAAAACCTGCTTTGAGCAGGTTTTTTCACGTCAGCTTGTGATGCGGCTTACATCGCCTTCCAGAAAATATAGTCCGCCTGATACGGCAGCGTCAGCTTGTTGCCGATATTGGCTTGCGTGCAGGGCAGGCTGATGTCCTGTCCGCCTTTGGTGTTGATGCGCTGGATAAAACTGATGTTTTGCATCACGCCCGCACCTGCGCCAGGGGTGCCCTTGGACAATTGCAGTGCAATGTTGTTGCTACCCACGACTGGCGATATGGCCAGCTGCGTGCCGACCACGGTTGAGCCGTCCATGTGCGTCCAGGTGGCAGGCGGGCCGCTGTAGGTGCCGACCGTTTTGCCGGTGCGGTCAATCAGATCTGCCTTGGGGCTGGCGAGTGCCCAGCCAATGGTGCCGCTGGCTGCCACGTTGGCGCGGCATTCGTAATTGAGCACGCCGACGCCGGTGGTTTCCAGCACCACCTAGTTGCCTGCCGGCACGCGAATCGCTTCAGCCAGCCTGTCCTGGCTGTACTCTTTGGCGGGTGGCTTGACGCTGGAGCACGCGGCCATCATGACGGCGGTGCCTGCCACCATGGCCAGAGTTGCGAGAGCGACTTTGCCATAGGCTTTGGCGGTGGTGCGGGTAGATTTCATCATGTCCTCCGGTTTGTTAATGACGTTGTTTTATGTCACTCCAGTACAACTGCAACAGCTGCAACACCCTGTAGGACGCAGCAGGCCGAGTCCGCAAGACAGGGCCGTCAGTCGCATCAGTTGCGCTACATCGCCTTGAAAAGATGGCTGTACAGCCGGCTGACGGCAAGCTTGTCAGGGCTGCCATGCAGCGTGAGTGAGAGCTTGCCTTGCTCGTCGCGCAGCACCGTGTGGATGGCGGTGGCCCGCACCACCGTACCGCGGTGGATTTGCCAAAAGGCATTGCTGCTTAGTCGGGCCAACAGGTCTTTGAGTGGCGTGCGAATCAGGTATTGCGCGCTGGCCGTCAGCACGCGGATGTACTTGTCGGCCGCCTCAAAGTACAGCACGTCGGTAATGGCCACCATTTGCAGCTGGTTGCCGTGGGTGCCAGCGCGCGTGGCAGAAATGATTTGCAGGGGCTGGGCTGGCGGGGCTGCTAAGGAAGGCAGCAAGGCACGCAACTGGGCGAGTGTCAGTTCTAGCTGTGAATCGGTATTTGCTATACTTATAGGAGCTGCTCACGCCCGTATTTGTTGGGCTAATTGCACTTTTTGTACTGTTTTTGCCAGTCTGGTGGGCTGCACAGGCTTGAGCAGGTAGTCCATCGCCTGCGCTTCAAACGCGGCCACGGCGTACTGGTCATACGCAGTGACAAACACCAGTGCCGGGAACGGTTTGCTACCGGCCTGAAGTGGCCAAGCGTCCAGCAGCTCTACAGCTGCCTCAAGCCCCGTCATGCCCGGCATTTGAATGTCAAAGAACAACACGTCAGGCTGCAAGGCAAGAGCCTGCGCGACTGCAGACGCACCGTTGCCTACCGTGGCAAGCACTTGCAGCGCTGGCCAGGCCAGCGCCAGTTCCGCTTCCAGGGCAGCTGCAAGCAAGGGTTCATCTTCAGCAATCAATGTGGTCGTCATGATTTTTTCGAAGGAAAAGTAACGCAAGCCCTTGTAAAACCGGTGCGACCAGCTCCTAAATAAATAGTGGCTTGGTTACCATACACGGCCTGCAAACGCTCACGCACCTGCGTCAAGCCAAAGCCGCTGCCGTCCTTTAGCCCCACGCCGCTGTCAACCACATCAAGGATGATGTTGGGACCGTCATGGTGCGCGCTAACGGCCACGCTACCGCCCTCAATTTTGGGCTCCAACCCGTGTTTGATGGCGTTTTCAACCAGCGGCTGTAGCAGCAGGGTGGGCACACTCTGCCCGGCAATGTCTGCGGGTAAATCCAGTGTGTAAGTCAAGCGGGGCCCCATGCGCACCTGCATTAGCGCCAGGTAGTCGTGCAGCCGGGCAAACTCGTTTTGCAGGCTGTGGCTGGTTGCGCGTGACGCGCTTAAGGTGGCGCGAAGGTAGTCGATGAGGCTGTCCAGCATGGTGGTGGCACGGGGCGGATCGGCGTTGATCAAAGCACGCAAGTTGGCCAGCGTGTTGAACAGCATGTGCGGCTCCAGCTGGCTTTGCAGCAGCTTGAGCTGCGCTTCGGTGGCCTGCTGACGCGACGTGGCCAGTTCGCGCTGCAAATAGGCGCTTTTGCCGATGGCATAAAAAAAGTAGCTGATACCTACACCGACGCTGGCGGTGAACAAAAACAGATACAGAAAAAAGCGCGGCTGGTTGGGCAAGAGTTCAAAGGTTGACCTGCCGCTGTACGCATCGCCTGCCAGCGTGCCCGCTACAAATCCAAGGCAAACACCCACAAGAATAACTGCCACGCCGCGCCAACCCCGGGGAAAGCCAAACGGCGATTTCACATCAATAAAAAACCGTGCCCCGTCAATCAGTAGCCAAGAACTCAGCCCAGTGACCAGCGAGTAAACCAGTTGCACATCAAAGTGCTGACCTGGCTTGGCCAGCCACAGCACGACTGCAATGAGCAGACAAAAGCCCATGACAATCAGGCTGTGCCGGGCCAGACCAGGCAGACAGGCAAGCAAGCAAGTTTGCCAACGGCGTGCGTGCCTGTTCAGCAGTTGGTGGTGGGATCAAAACTTGCATCACACAATGATAGATTAGCCAGTTACCAGGCGTCGCGGTGTGCGGCAAGACGTTCGCGCTCGCGCTGCACCAGTCGTTCATGCAGGCCAGCACCATCGGTGGCAAAAAACACCACTAAACCGTGAATGGCCAGCCCCAGGCCCCATCCCAACGCCGGAAAAACAGCCCAATGATTGCCGCGCACGCCAGACAACAGCGCCAGCATCAGGTTGACGCTGACGTACACCAGTGCATGGATGTACCAGCCCATTTTTGCGCTGGCGCGGCGTCTGGCCTGGCGTTCTCGCTGGGGTTGTAGCGGGATGGATGTTGACATGTTGATCTCCTGTTGTGAGAGGGTAGGTGAATAGGGTTGCGGGTTAAAACAGTGTGATGCCCAGCCACTGATGCCAGACCAGGTTGCCCAAATAGCGCTGCGGCAGCAGCGTAAACGCACCCGCCACCACACAGGCACTGATGTACAGCCGCACCATGGCTTTGCGGTGACCCTGAACATCTGCCCGTCCCAAGGCTTGAAAGGCGCGAAACAAAAAGTGGAAAGTTATGGGCACAAAGAGGTGAATCGGCGTGTAACCCGCCACATTTGGCAGCCTGAAGTCGCGTATAAAAATCGCCGTTACAGCCGTCATCAGCATCATCGTCACCCACGCATAGCCAAAGGCGCGGTGCAGCTTGGGCCGCTGGACGGCGCCTTTGCGCGCCCACAGGGCAACCGGGCCAATGGCTACGGCTGTCAAGGCGGCAGTCATGTGAACGGCTATCAAAGGTGTGAGTTGCATGGTGAGCCTTGTCGGTTGATGGACTGGACTGTGCCTTTGACACACCTCGGCCGCAATCGCTGTGCGACGAAACGCCGAAAAAGGGCGTGAGCCGCCTTTCGCGCGGTTTGAACGGCCAAACCCGCCAGCGATAATTCAAGTCTCAACTCTGGAGTTTTAAGTGGACATTACCCTGCTAGTCAAAGCCGCCATCATGGGCATCGTCGAGGGACTGACCGAGTTTTTGCCTATTTCGTCAACCGGCCATCTGATTTTGGCGGGTGCGCTGTTGGGCTTTGACGATGAAAAAGCCAAGGTGTTTGACATTGCCATTCAAACCGGGGCGATATTTGCGGTGATTTTGGTTTACTGGCAAAAAATCCGCACCACATTCATTGCGCTGCCGACTGACAAACAGGCGCAGCAGTTTGCGCTGAATGTGTTTATCGCCTTCCTGCCCGCCGTGGTGCTGGGCCTGCTGTTTGGCAGGGCGATCAAGGCCAACCTTTTTACGCCTGTGGTGGTGGCCAGCACCTTCATTGTTGGCGGCCTGATTATTTTGTGGGCTGAAAAGCGGCAGGCCAACAACCCGGCGCTAGCCCGGATCGATTCCGTCGACACGATGACCTGGCAAGACGCGCTGAAAGTGGGGCTGGTGCAAACGCTGGCTATGGTGCCCGGTACCAGCCGCAGTGGCGCCACCATCATTGGCGGCATGCTGCTGGGGCTGTCGCGCAAGGCGGCTACTGATTTTTCGTTCTTCCTGGCCATGCCTACGCTGATAGGCGCGGGCGTCTACAGTTTGTACAAAGAGCGTGCGCTGCTCAGCATGGCTGATGTGCCGATGTTTGCCGTTGGGCTGGTGTTCTCATTCATCAGCGCCTGGCTGTGCATACGCTGGCTGCTGCGATATATATCCAGCCACAGCTTTGTGCCGTTTGCCTGGTACCGGATTGCGTTTGGCCTGGTGGTGCTGGCCACCGCGTGGAGCGGGCTGGTGACGTGGGCCGCATAGGCGCTTAATACTTACATGCTGCTCATATTGAGCAACGCCGTTTCAATTGCGCTGGCTGTGGCTAATGGTTTTTCCATCGGGAACAAATGGCTGCCTTCCAGCATCATGATGCGGCCTTTGCTGACTTTTGTTGTCAGCGCCATGCCGACCTGCTTCATTTCCATTGACTGAAGCCCGCCGATAAATGTGACCGGACACCTGAGCGGATGGCGCTTGATGAGCTGGTCCAGGTTGTGGGGAAGGGTGTTGTAGATGGCGGTTTCTACATCGCGGTCAAAGCTCAAAGCGCGCAGGCCTGCCGCATCGTGTGTGCCTTGCTCGATGTAGTCACGCAGCACGTCATCATTCCAGCGGGCAAAGGCTTTTTTACTGCGGAAATGCGTGAACACTGAATCCAAATCAGGCCACTGATGCTTGCGTCTTCGGCTTACCACGCCGGGCAATACCGAGCCGACCAGACTTGTGCGCTTGGCGATGCTGAGGCCAGTGGCGCGCCAGCCGCCAATCAAGGGCGCGTCCAGCAGCACCACACCGCATACGGGCTTGTCGCCCAGTTCAGGGTGGCGGGCCGCACACATCAGGCTTAAAAATCCGCCCAGCGAGTGGCCGACTAAAAATACCGGTTGGCCAGTTTTTTTAACCTGCTGCGCGCTGAAGTCAGCCAGCTGCTGCACCAGGTGTGGCCAGTTGCTGGTGACGGGGTAGGCGGGATCGTGGCCAAATTTTTCGATGGCTTTGACGCTGTAGCCGCGCGCCTCAAGCTGGCGAAAAACAACGCCGTAGGTGCTGGCTGGAAAGCTGTTGCCGTGGGAAAAAACAATGACCGGCTTGTGTATTGACGCAGCAGGTGCTGGCCCCGAGCCGTGCGGTGATGGGCGTGTCAAATCAGTTTTTCTTCAGGCGACGTGATTTTTCTCAAGGGCTGGTTGCGCGTCAGTGGTGTGAGCAGCGGCACCTGCGTGGCACCGCCCGTCCACATCGGGTCTTCAATGCTGTCAAACACCTCACGCAGCTTTTTGCCCCAGTTGTCATGCAGCATGCGAAAGTATGGGTTTTCATGGTCAATACACACCACCTTGTTGCTTTGAAAGGTATCTACCTCATACACCACCATGTCCAGCGGCAGGCCAACAGACAGGTTTGACTTAAGGGTGGAGTCCATTGACACAAGCGCGCATTTGGCGGCTTCGTCCAGCGGTGTTTCGGGCGTGATGACGCGGTCAAGCACGGGCTTGCCATATTTGGATTCGCCGACCTGAAAGTAGGGGGTTTCGCTTGTGGCTTCAATGAAGTTACCGGCTGAATACACCTGGAACAGGCGCATGCCTTCGCCCTTGATTTGCCCGCCCAACACCAGCGACACATTGAAGTCAACGCCCGAGGCTTTGAGGTCTTCGGCATCACGCTCATGCACACGGCGAATGGCTGAGCCAAGCACGCGGGCAGCATCAAACATGCTTTTGGCGTTCCAGATGGTGATGGGCGGGCCGCCGCCCGCGTCTTTGAGCTGCTCAACCTGCAAAATCTCGCGCACCGACTGCGAGATCGACAAATTGCCCGCTGACAGCAGCACCATGAATCGGTCATTCTGCTTTTCATAAATGATCATCTTGCGGAAGGTGCTGATCTGATCCAGGCCCGCGTTGGTACGCGAGTCAGACAAAAAAACCAGCCCGGCATTAAGTTTGATGGCGACGCAATAGGTCATGTTGTTGATTGCTTTTGATTAATTTTGTTTGAGGAGTTTTTTCAGCTCGTACAGCGCATCAAGCGCCTCCCGCGGGCTGAGCGCGTCAGGCTCTATCGTACCCAATGCCTTGTCGACAGGGCTTGGTTCTCTGGTAAGCGTTTGTGGTGGCGCAGCAAACAAATCAACCTGCGCGCGAGCATCGCTTTGCTGTGCCTCCAATGCATTCAAGGCATGGCGTGCGTGGTTGACAACGGCCCCCGGCACGCCTGCCAGCTTGGCCACTGCAATGCCGTAGCTTTTGCTGGCCGGGCCAGGCTCAATGTGGTGCAAAAACACAATGTTGTTGCCCGATTCAACCGCGCTTACATGCACGTTGACAGCGCCGTGGTGCTGCGCCGGAAACTCAGTCAGCTCAAAGTAATGTGTCGCAAACAAAGTGAAAGCCTGCGTTTTGTTGTGCAGGTACGCGGCAATGCCGCCTGCCAATGCCAGCCCGTCAAACGTTGATGTGCCTCGTCCGATTTCGTCCATCAGCACCAGGCTGTGCGCAGTGGCAGTGTGCAAAATTTGCGCGGCCTCCGTCATCTCCAGCATGAAGGTGGATTGTGCGTTGGCCACATCATCGGCCGCGCCAATGCGGGTGTGAATCGCGTCAATCGGCCCGAGCCGACACGCCGCTGCTGGCACGTATGAGCCAACGCTGGCCAGCAGCACAATCAGCGCGACTTGGCGCATGTAGGTTGATTTACCGCCCATGTTGGGGCCGGTGATGACCTGCATGCGCTGCTTGGCGGAAAGGCTGCAGTCGTTGGCAATGAATGAGCCACCTGTCGTTTCAGCCAGGCGCGCTTGCACTACCGGGTGGCGGCCTTGGGTAATGTCGATGCAGGGCTGGTTGACGAAAACGGGCGCCGCCCAGTTTAGGGTTAAAGAGCGTTCTGCCAGCGCGCAAAGTGCATCCAGGCAGGCGAGTGCGCGCGCCAGTTTGCTTAATGCGGGGATAAAGGTTTGCAACTCGTCCAGCAGTTGCTCGTATAAAAACTTTTCGCGTGCCAGTGCGCGTTCTTGCGCTGACAAGGCTTTGTCTTCAAAGGCTTTCAGCTCAGGCGTGATGTAGCGCTCTGCGTTTTTGAGGGTTTGGCGGCGGCGGTAGTCGTCAGGTACTTTGCTGGCCTGACCCTGCGTGACTTCAATATAAAAGCCGTGCACCTTGTTGAACTGCACCCGCAGGTTGCTGATGCCTGTGCGCGCCTTTTCACGGCCTTCCAAGTCGAGTAAAAACGCGTCACAGTTGGTTTGAATGCCGCGCAATTCGTCCAGGTCTGCATCGCAGCCATGGTTGATGACGCCGCCATCACGCACCAGCGCGGCGGGCTCATCAAGCAAATAGCGCCTCAAAAGCGCTGCGCAGCCTTCTGGAGGCTGTAAATCGCTAAAAATACCTGCCAAAAGCGCCGGTAACCCAATGGATTTGGGCGCGAGCAGCTCTGCTTTTAATAGCGTTTGCTGTAGCGCCACCAGCTCGCGCGGGCGTACCTGCCGCAGCGCGATGCGGGCGGTGATGCGTTCTACGTCGCTTGAGCCTTTAAGCTGCGCGCGCAAGGTTTGCTGCAATCCACCGCGCAAATGCGTGACGGCTTCCAGGCGAGCGGTTGCTTCGGCTCTGGCACGTCGCGGGCTAAGCAGCCAGCTTTTTAGCGCGCGGCTGCCCATGCCGGTGGTGCAGGTGTCCAGCAACGAAAACAATGTGGGTGAATCCTCAGCGCGCAGGGTTTGCGTCAGCTCCAGATTGCGTCGGGTTGTCAGTGGCAGGTCGATCAACTCGCCCGACCGCACCACTTGCAAAGCCCGCACGTGGGGCAGTGTGCGGCCTTGGGTGTGCTCGGCATAGCCCAGCAGGGCGGCGGCGGCGGCGTGGGCCTGGTGCAGATCTTCAGCGTGCCAGGACGCTAGCGATAGGGCCTTGAGCTGCTCTAACAAGCGCCGCGCGCCCAGCGCAGCGTCAAACTGCCAGGCAGCGCGGGCAGCGGTGGCGCAGCGCGCAGCTTTCAATCGCGCCTCGAATGCGGGCGTCACATCCACGTTGTAAATCAGCTCACTGGGCGCGATACGAGCCAACCAAATCTCAAGTTCATCGCTGGCACATTCCGCCAGACTGATCTGGCCCTGCGTCACGCTCAGCCACGCCAGGCCGCAGGTGTTGCGTGCACCCTGGTGTACGGCCAGCAGAACTGATTCGGATTTGTCGCCCAGCAGTTCGGTGTCTGTCAACGTTCCGGGCGTCACCACCCGCACGACTTTGCGTTCGACCGGGCCTTTACTCGTGGCCACATCGCCGACCTGTTCACAAATGGCGACTGATTCGCCCAATTTGATCAGCTTGGCCAGATAGCCTTCAAGCGAATGAAACGGCACGCCCGCCATCTGGATTGGCTCACCATTGGTGGCACCGCGTTTGGTCAGCGTGATGCCCAGCAGCCGCGACGCTTTTTCAGCGTCGGCAAAAAACACTTCGTAAAAATCTCCCATCCGGTACAGCAACAGGGTGTCTGGGTATTCAGCCTTGATGGCCAGATACTGCCGCATCATCGGCGTGTGTTTCCCAGCCTCCAGCGGGCTCGGAACGAAATCTATTTTTTCCTTTGAAATCAACGAAATTTCCACAATCCGGTTCCGTCATTTGCCGTCACATGCACCCCCTTGACCCCACGCATCTCGCTTTTTATGGGGACTCTGGGGTGACTGGGCATTCGACATTTTCCTATACACTGCGATATCAGTCCCCCTTAAAGGTTGGACTGAAAATCCTAATTAAAACAATGATCTTCGCGGAAATTTCGGTCCCCCGAAGATCAACGAAAGGGCAGAGCGATGAAGACTGATCTCGATCTCAAATTCATCAAGGGCCTGACTTTGGAGCAGATCCCCAAAGGCTACGACTCCACAACAGGCAAGCTCATCTTCAAGGCCAATCCCAAATTGGGCGCGGATGGACATCCAAACCCCGACTTCGTCCCCTCCTATATCTTATGGGACAGCAACCGCTCGGCTCCCCCAGGCTTTGGCATCCGCGTCGCCGGCAAGAAGACCTACATCATCCGGCGCAAGGTCCACGGCAAATCGATCATGCCCACCGTCGGCAATGTCGCCGACTTCCTGCGGATCGAGACCGCGCGCAATAAAGCGGCTGAACTCGCCTTGACCATGGTCGAGACGGGCAAAAATCCCAACGAGCTCGCGCGCAAGCTCTCAGCCGAGGAATTGACCCTGGGCGACGCGCTGGCGCAGTATCGGCGCCATCTGGTCGAGCGGCAGCAGAAGCCCGCGACCAAGGAGACGCTCCGGGTCTATGACCGAGCGGTGAAAAAGTTCGTCGGGTGGAAATGGACGACCAGAAAAGTCCGCGAGCTCGGCACTACCGAAATCATGGACAAGTTCGCCGAGGGCAAGGCTTTCCCCACCGCAAACGAGCAGGCCTTCCGCTGGGCCACTGCCGCCGTCCGCTGGTGCATTGGTTTCGAGACGCTTGCGGCAAGCGCGGAGCGCAGGGAGCCGACGCTGGTCGCCAACCCCTTCATGGTGCTCATCCTCAACAAGCAATACCGCACGGGCGAGCAGATTGAGCGCGAGCGCGAGGAGCGCAGCAAACGCAACCCACTGAGGCCCACGACGACGCTTGGCTCGTTCTTGGAGGCCGCGTGGAGCAAGAAGGACTCGAACGACAACGCCACGGGCGTCCACTACCTGATGCTGATGCTGCTGTGGGGGTGCCGCAAGGCGGAGCACGCCAAGACCATGTGGCTGGAGCTTCTCAAAGAGCATTCGGCCGAGGAGGGCGTTGGGCGCAGGGTCACTAGCCACGTGTGCATCAAGGACGACCAGGACTGGGGGCCTTATGTCTTCTTCTACAAGACCAAGAACGGCCTCAATCACCGCCTGCCGATCACCCCGATGGCCTTGGAGCTGTTGAAGCGGCGCCAGTTGCTCGCGGCCGAGGAGGCCGTGCGGCGCGGGTTCGAGGGGAAGTCTCGCAAATTCGTGTTTCCCGCCAGAAGCAAGCTCTCGAAGTCGGGGCACTACTCCGACGCGACCGACTTGCTCGACGAGCTGCGCCAAGAGGTCAATTTGGAGAAGCTGACCAACCATGACCTGCGCCGCTCCTTTGGCGCGGTGATGGCCTCGCTGGACGTCCCTGGCACCATCAGGCGCCGGTTCTTCAACCACGGCAAGATGAGCGTGACCGACACCTACACGCAGGCCGAATGGCAGCTTCTGCGCGAGTGGATGGAGAAGATCGAGCAGGCCATCCTCGTGCGCGCCCCCAACGTCTACAACTCGCTTAAACCTGCCGCATGGCCACCTATTCCGGCTCCCGAGCCCCATGTCTGCAAGCCAGCCGCGGCGCGCACAGGGCGGCCCAAAAAGGTCTCAGCACCAATTGAAGATGAAATGACGATTTAGCCTGTCGCTTCACCAGAGGCTGAGCTGCTGTTGATTGCAGCCTTGGATTGTGAGATGACTTTGGGCAACTCACAAACAAGGATGCGGCATGACTTTGACGCCTGATGAGGTTCGGCACCTCTATTACCTACGTTTGACCCAAGCCCTCCACAAGGCTGTCGCGGAAGCAATTGACGAAAATGGCTCAGCGCACCTTATCGACGTGCTTGGGCAGTTCAAACGCTTTGAAAGAGCCATTGAAAAAGCTGCCGGCAACCCGCAGGATCGAGTTCAAAATTATCCGGATTAGGGAGCCCAATCCTTTTGGGGTTTCCATGCGCCCAAGATCGCACGGTTGTGCGGCGTCGCCAAAACCACGTTGATTGCTCCGTCGCGCATGAAAACGATGATCAACTCTTCTCCGGCATCGTTGTGATATCCCTGCACAACAGCAAGAACGTTGTTGAATTCGATGAATACGCCACCGTCCAATGTCGCCGATCCCTGATCGGTCGTCTTAGGCAGCGAGGTCTTCAGTCGTAGATTTTTCCAATCCGACACTGCCTGCGTGTCCTGGTCATTTTCCTCATAAGGAATATGCGCCCCGTTCGGCAGGCACAAAATGAAAATTTGCTTGTTTGTGGTGGCATCGAAAGCTTCCTCGCAAATTGAAAAAATTTGATCGACCCGCATGCCCTGATGAAGCTTGAAATCTACAGTCTTTGGATTGCTCATGGACGAATTTTACTGGCTATGGTGGTTAGGGTTTGTCGTAGGAAAAGCTCAATGGCGGGGCAGTTACCATTCTGAAAACAACTCAGGAGGAAACCATGTCCAGTCCTAGCAAGTCGCTGACATCGACGATCGCCCATCAGGGGACGGCCATGGCGGCTTTCGATGTGATGACCATCCTTCTCAATTTGCCCAACAACGCGCAGCTCACGACCAGCGAAGCGGCGTTGTTTCTCCGCAAATCCGTCACCACGCTCGAGCGCTGGCGCGTCAGCGGCGAAGGCCCCGATTACATCCAGTCTGGCAAGGCCGGAGCCAAAGGCAGCAATCAAAGCGTCCTTTATGAAAAAGCGGATTTGATCGCATGGACGCAAGCGAACAAGGTGTCGAACACCATGCAGGCGGCAGTGCGCAAAGGCCAAGCGTTCACAAGCATCATGGAGCTCGCCCATGAAGAGGCGTTCTACGTGGACCAGGATGGGAATATCGAAAGTTTGGCGGAGAACAATCCGCTGGACACGGTCATGGAGCGCATCGGCGGGTGGAACCTCGCATGGATGACGCCAGTCGACGCGGCGTCTGGACGCTGGAATGATTTGAGCGCGCATAAAGAATTCGCAAGCAGCGTGGAGCAGGTCCTCTCCAACGCGATCAAGAGCGTCAAAGGCGGCGTCGAATCGAGCGATATTTTGGAGTCCACTCGTGGCGAGCGCGGAGCGACAACCGAGCCTAAGGAAGGAATGCGTCCCGGGCTTTGACGCGCTGATGTCAGCTGTTGTCGTTTTCGCGACGAATCGATCAAGACATCTTTCCTCTAGGCGTGCGTTTGAAACCTCAAGCACCTTCATTTGCCGTCATCGTCATTTTCAGACGGTTTTGAAAGGCGTCCCCATTCGAAAATTCTTCCACCGCCGCATCTCGCTAAGCGGAATTTGGAGGATTTATGAAGCACAAAGGATGGATCGTTCGCACTGCCCTGCGACTTGCGCGCGAAAGTTTTGAGGTGGACCAGCCAGGGGGCGATGAGGAGGGCGAGCTGAAGAGCCCAAGAACTGAAATGGATATGCGAGCCATCATCGAAAGTCGCATGAATTTTGTGGAATGGAAGGATCCCGCTCCGACAGATCCGGATGAACCTGGACATTTCGTTTGGATTTTTCGTCAGCGTCGCAACGGCTTTTTCATAGGCACTCATTTGCGTTTTTTTGCTCCATCGATATCTCAAATACGCCAAATTCACGCCGCTGAGGTCGAACAAAAACGCAAGGCTAAAGCTGCCAAGTCGGAGCGAGCTGAGCTTCGCCGAGCCACGTTCAAGACTCGTGCGGCACCGGTTGAAAAAGTGCAGGCGACGCGACAAACATCGCATCGCCTATGACTGTGAAATGCGTTTATTTACGGACCTTCGGGTCCTTTTTTTTGGGTGAAAGTAGGAGGAGGGCTTGCTGATCGTGCCAGCCTATCAGACCGTTCTCGCGGTAAAGGCCTTCGCGCGCGCGCTCGCGTCCTGCGGCCGTTTGCAGCCCTGACCCCTGCGCTGCGGCCCGATCCCACGGCCGGCAGGCAATCCCGCCTGCTACCAGGAGCGCGACATGGCGCAGAACTCTCTTTCAAACCTTTTCACCATCGACGCCCAAGGCGCGTATCACCCGGCTGATGCCAAAACCATCGTCGCCAATGCCCGGCAATGCCTCGACAGGCGCCTCGCCAGGACAAACCTTTTCGCGAATCCATCCGCGGTCAAGGACTACCTGTCGTTGAAGATGGGCGCGTATGAGCGCGAAGTGTTTTCCGTGATCTTTCTGGACGCGCAAAACGCAGTCATCGAATACCGCGAAATGTTTCAAGGCACTCTGACCCAGACATCGGTTTATTCGAGGGAAGTCGTCAAGTTGTCCCTGGAGCTCAACGCGGCGGCGGTGATCCTGGCGCACAACCATCCTTCCGGAGCCGCGGAACCCAGCCGAGCCGATGAATACCTGCCCCAGACGCTGAAATCAGCCATGGCGATGGTGGACGTGCGCGTGCTCAATCGCATGGTGGTGGGTGGTGGGCGCGTCACTTCGTTCGCGGAGCGGGGCCTGCTATGACCTTGGGGCTGCGGCCCCTATTCATCGTTCTCACCGTGTCCCGCAGGGTCCGCAGGATCTCCGGGGTCTCTCAGCACGCCCGCCAAATAATTGAGCAGGGAGATTGTTTTCAGTCCGTTGACGCGCGTGCCGTAATCCAAGGACTCGCCGTGCATGACCTTGTGCCGATTGAGCTCGGTCGCGCCGGCGCCCCTTTCTTTTTCCGACATGGCGACGGGCAACGATGTCGTGAGCGGACTCAGCACCGCCAGCATGAAGTCTTTGCGGTCTCCTTCTTCGACGTAGGAAGCCGTTTGAGGCCTGCCCGTTCCTCGCTCCTTCATGAAAAAGTAGCGTTCGCAGAGCTCTTTGCAGACGCCGTCGATTTGAGTGAAGAACACCGGGATCGATAGATTGAAGTCTCCCTGCCTATGAGCCTTGAAGGCGGATGCGAGAATTTTGGCCCGCCCCGGGCATTTCTCCGATACCTTCTTTTCGATGTCGTCCAGACGGCTTCCATAGTGAGCGCAGAGCATTTCCCCGGCGTCGTCGATGCGGCCTTCCAAGAGCGCCTTCTCGAATCGCCAGATATCAGGCAGCGACATGTCCATGTCCAGATACCAGCCGTGCTTTCCCAAGAGGAGCAATGCGTTTTGGAGCTTAGGCGGCATCTCCGCGAAAGCCTTGCTGAAATCGGCCATCCACGGGAATACCGGAACGACCGGAAACCGGATCATGTTGAGCGCGTCGCCGAACGCCTTGTTCACATTGACCAGGCCGGGAAAGAGGCCCGTCGGCAAGATGGCGCGGTTCAGCATGCCCGCAGCGGCCGCCTGGCCTATGGCCGGCATCGCGACCGGATGAAACTTTTTAGGAAACTCCAAGTTCTTTCGGAGCGCGTCGCCCGCCACAGGATTGGCGAAGAAAGACTTCGGGATAACGTTGGACACGCGGGCAAGCTGAGCCAACATGTCTTTGTTGATGCTTGGCAAATACTTTTTGTGGTCTATGGGGTCCATGGCGCCTCTTGGTAGGCTCCATTGTCCGTCGTGCGATGCGCTTATCGCCGAGTCTTGCGATCCTCCGTCTTGGTCTTCAACGTTGCGGCGAGCGTTTTGACCATGCCCACCATGAGCTCGCGGTCCCCAAGAGTCAAATCATCGGTCCATAAATTGAGCCAGATAGTCAACTTATTGAGTAGCATTGATTACGATCTATTAAATATCGCATCGTCGAGATGTCGCATGGATTCAAGCGCCGGGCGCTTGGCCTAACGATGATGGGTCTTTGTTTGGAGGCATTTGGTATTATAAAAATAGAAGGGGCTCGTGATGTTTCTGTCGTCGGGAATCATGTCTGCTGAAAGGCGAGCTGCCGCCGGCGCATCCGCCAATGCATGCATAGACCACCCTTAATGGCCGGCTACCACACCCTATCGCGTTCTTTGGAGTCCGTCGCCTGCGCGCCGCTTACGGCCCGGCGTGTGTTTTCCGATGCTGTGGGGCACGTGTTGAATGGTTTCGTCCACGTGGACCGCTATCAGCGCGCCGGTCGGTTGGCCGGGGCCGAGCGCCTTCCGGAGTCCGCGCTGGCGGCCATCGTGGCCGATGAGCTCCGCGTCGACATGAACCCTTTCGTGCAATGCATGCTGCGGGCTCCGAGCCGGCGCGGCGCTTTGCTGGTGCATCAAAGCCTCAACAAGCTCGCCGCCCTCGCGGTCAGGACCGAGATGGGCTTCGACGGCTCGGGAGCGCTCACGGTGACGAGCCGCTCCGCGTCATTGTCTGGGGAGGATCCCACGGTCTGCCGCGACGTCCACCTGATGGGCATGGACATCATCCTCGCCAGCATCGATGAGGGCGCCCCCGTCGGCGGTTTTCCCTTTGGCGGCCGCTCCCGGCTCAGCCCGCCGCGACACATCAGCGCATTGGCGGCCATGCTCGGCTTGGGGTCCGGCGCCCCGAGCGAAGCCGCCCTCGCATTCGAGTCCGACTCGGAGATGAAGGTCGAGGATGTCGCGCGTCGCTTGGGATGCCACCGCCGCACCCTCCAAAGGGAATTCAAAGTGAGCGGCATGACCGCAGAGACATTGAAGCGCGCTTGCATGCTCTCGCGGGCGACCGCGCTGCTGCCGAGCGCGCTGACGCTCACCGAAATCGCCCACGAGGCCGGCTACTCCGACCACGCGCACATGACGCGGGCGTTCGTGGCCTCGTGCGCGTTGGCGCCGAGCATCCTGCGCCAAGCCTTCGCCGCCCCAGCCGCATCCCGCTGAGTCGCGGCTGGCGCGCTCAGGGCCGCGCGCGCGCCGCCGCCAATGTCGCGGAAACCTCGGCCGGAGCAAACGCGACGGCGGGTTCGGCCCCGAACGCTTGGCGCGCCTCCATCGGCGGTTCGTAGCCCCCTGCCAACGGCTCCAAAGCCGCGTCCGCATGGTTGGACAGGGCCGCCACCGCGCTCAATGCGGCCATCGCCAGCGCGACTCCCGCAAACTGCAAGATTCCCGAGCGATTGGCGCCAGAGCCGGGCGCTTTGTTTTCTTCCATGATCAAATCCTTAATGCGAGCGACACCGCCCGCTGCGATTGTTCGCCTTCGCGCCCAGACGCGATTGAATCCTCGCGTCATGTGCGCGTGGATCGAGCGGGCCGATGGCATGTCGCGCGCGGTCGTTTGGATTCAAGCCAATCCGGTTTTCGATGCATAGAGTGCGACAAACGCGCTGAAGGGCGCCGCTCCATCGAACCACAACGCTGAGGGACAACCATGAACCATCTTCTCGCCGCCGCAGCTGGCCTGCTTCTCGCCGCGTCTGCCCAGGCCGCTCCGCCGATCGCCATGCCTGCCGCCCGCTTCGCGGACCATCCCACGCGATGCGCCCAATTCTCAGGCGGCGACGGGCAGCTCGCCGACTCTGTCGGCGCCGACTACGCGCGATCGTTGGCCCAGGCCATCGCCGCGATCCCGGGCGGCCCGCGCGCCGCCATCGGCGAGCTTAGCGCGGCATGCGCGGCGAGGCTCGGCGAAAAGTCCGAGGAGGGGAGAGTCGCCGGGCGGGGCGCGCGCTGACCGGAGCCTGAGCTCCGTAAAGCTCACTCGGGCTTGATCCCGTTCGCGCGGATGATCGCGCCCCAACGCTTGGACTCGTCGGAGATGAGCCGTTGGAATGCCTCGGGAGTTCCGCCGATGAGCGACGCCGAGAACTGGGCGAACTCCTTTTGGGTGGCCGGCAGGCTTGCGAACTCGTTGAGCTCCCGGTTCAGCCGATCGACGACGCTCCTGGGCGCGCCGACGGGAGCGAGGAAGCCGCCCCACGCCGACACCTCGAAGCCGGGGAGCCCCGCCTCCTCCATGGTGGGGACCTCCGGAAGGACGGGAGACCTGGACTTGCTGGTGATCGCAAGCGCTCGCGCCTTGCCGCTTTGGATGGCGCCGAGCACCGCGGACAAGTTCTCGATCATGAAGTCGATGTTTCCGCCCATGAGATCGGAGACGCCTTGGGGGGCGTTTTGATAGGGGACGTGGACGAACGAGATGCCCGCGCCCTTTTTGAGGAGCTCGCCGGCGAGGTGGCTGGTCGTGCCCACGCCGGCCGAGGCCATCGAGAGCCTGCCGGGGTTGGCCTTCGCGTAGGAGATGAGGGCGCGCGCGGAGTCGGCGGGCAAGCCGACGCGCGCGACGAGGACGTTGGGGATGCTGATCAACGCGATGACGGGGGCGAAATCCCTCTCGGGATCGTAGGGCAGCTTGGCGAGCAGGCTGGGATTGATCGACAAGGTCGCGACGTTGCCGTAGCCCAGCGTGTAGCCGTCGGGCCGGCTCGCGGCCAGCGCCTGCATGGCGATGGCTCCCGAGGCTCCCGGCTTGTTGTCGACCACCACCGCCTGCCCCAGTCTCTCAGCCAAAAATACCGCGACCTTCCTGCTGACGAAATCGGGGGCGCTGCCCGCCGAGGCGGGGACGATGAGCCGGATGGGTTGGCCCTCGGGCCAATCGGCCGCTCGCGCGGCGTATGGAACTAGACCGGCCGCGCACGCCAATACGGCGCGCGCGACGAAAAATTTCATGTGGCGCATGCTGCAACTCCCTTGCTCCCAATATAGCGCGCCGGCGCTCGCCGCGTTGGCGCCGCTCCCGGGCCGGGACGCGGCTCAGTGGCTGCGAGCGTCGGCGGCGGCCTTGTGTCGTTTGGATTCAAGCGTCGAAGGCGACACGCGGACAAAATTCCTTGCGACCGCCGTTCGACGATGGTGGCGAGCCAGCGCCTCCAAGCGGAGGCTGGGTTTTAGACGTGTTTCAAACCAAACGGAGCTTCCTATGAATCAAGTAGTGGTCGAGTCCATGCAGTGGAATTCATTGCGCCATATCGCCGACATGCGCCCCATCGACGACAGCGACGGCCCGTGCCTCGAGGAGATACGCGGCGTGCTGCTCAAACACGGCCAGGCCGAGCGATTCGGCCTCGCGCTGCTGCATTCCCATTTCGCGGTCGACGACGACGAGATTCTCCTGGAGACGACGGACGTGGAGAAGCGCGAGCACTATGTGCGCCCGGTCAAGAAGTCGTTTTTGGCGGACAACGGCATCCAGGCGCAGACCACCGTCGTCGGATTCGACGCGAGCGGGCATCGCCAAATCTGCGGTTGCAACCCGCGCTCATCCGGCCACTTCCATCTTTGAGCCAGCCGCGCCCGACTGGGCGCGCGAGAAAGCCTTCCCATGAAAAGAATCAAATTGACAGGGGCGTGCGCCGTTCTTCTGGCGCTTGCCGGCTGCGGCATGGCGCCCTCCGAAGATGAGGCGCGCGCGGCGTTGCGCGCCCAGATGGGGGACGTGTTCAAAGATGAGATCGCGAAGACCAAGCTCTTGGGATGCGCGAAGGCGGACGCGGGTGGCTACCGTTGCGACTTGAACGGGCCGCTGGGCGCGCTCGGCATGCGCTTCGTCAAGTCGGATTCAGGCTGGGTCGCCACCGCCAACGGAGGCTGATCGTGGCGTCCCTGGCCACCGCCCCCGCCGCCAACCCCCTCGAAGGCTTCTACGCCTTCGTGAAGCAGCATGTCGTGGTCGTCAACGCGCTCGTCCTGGCCGCGGGCACCCTGGTGGCCACGTTGGATTTTCTTGCGCCGAGGGTTTCCTTGCTTCCCAAGATCATCTACGGCGCCACCGCGGGGCTGGTCGTCCTGATGGTCCTTGCCGCGATCGCCCCGGCGCTAGTGCGCAGGGCGTTTTCATTCATGGGCTTTGCGGCTTCGCGCCGCGACGGCGCGCCTTTGTGGCGCAGGCCCGCGTGGCAGCTCGCGGTGGCGATTTTGACTTTCGTCTCGCTTGCCGGCTACGCGTCGATGGCCAAAGCCAGCCAGGGCGGCGCGATCGCGAGCGCCTTTCCAGAAATCAGGGTGATGCAAAGCTCTCTGCTCTCTATCAAAGCCGACACCAACGAGATCAAGTCGGGAGTGGACGCGGCGAACTCGAAGCTCGACGCGCTGGTGGGCGCGGTGGACCCAGCCAATCCCGCCGATCGCTGTCCGGACATCACGTGCGCGGTGACCGAGGGGGCCAGCGTCAAAGCTGTCGCGAAACTGTTCGCGAAAGGCGCGGCGCTGCCTCCCCACCCGATCCACAGGGGTGTGTTGCTCGCCGCCCTTGGGCAGTCGGCGAAGCCCGACCGCGCGGAGATGCTGGACCTCCTTGTTGCCCATGGGCTGGATGTCAACGCGATTTTCGTCCTCTCCGTCCTCGACCCCGCCAGCGCCACGCCAGCGGCGGGCAAGCTCGCCAAAGATGCCTTGCGCCTGGCTAATTACGAGGCGAACCCCGTTTTGAGATTCACCCGCTTTCCTCCTCCCACGGGAGATGCGTCTTTGGACGCATGGAGCGATCTCGCGCGGTGCCTCGCCTCGTCGTCCGGAGGCGTGGCGTTGATCGAGCTGGCCGCCATGCGCGGCGACAAGGAGCTCTACGGGCATTTGGCCTCCGAAGGCGTCCTGCCGCCTTCGAGGCCGCTGGTGTGCAAATGGCGCTCGGCGGGGAACGCGGGAGCCGCGCGGATATCGATTTCCAAAGGCGTGGCGACCGCCGCGCCGGGTTGAAGAGGGTTCAAGGCAACAGTCGCGGAGAAAGTCCGCGCATGACATGGAAGGAGTGATATGAGCGGGCTTGCCCAAAGCGTATTTATTCTCGCCGCTCTCGGCGTGGCGGGATGTATTGTTTTTCTGCATTTGCGTAAAAACAATGAGTTGCAATCCTGGCTGTCCAAGCACGGAATGGATTTGGACTATCGATATGGAAGCGTCCTGGGCATAGATTCAAGAGCCGGCAAGGCATTCATCTATACCGACGCGGCGTGGATCCTGCTGCCCGGCGATGTGCGCTCGATCGAGAAGTCGTCGCTGCGCGAAACCAAATACAACGCGTGGGGCAAAGGATTCCACAAAGACAAGGAGTGCCAACTGATTTTGCACACCATGTCGTTGTCCAGCCCGATCCATGTGATCGGATTCGACTCCAAAACCGAGATGGACCTTTGGTATTCGAGGCTGGGCTTGTTCTTCAAGCTCTCTTGAACCTGCGCGGCGAAAGAAGCGCTCATGATTGTTCGCATTAACCACCAACGCATGCAGCTTGTCGTCGCGCCGCCCGCGACACCGCGCGGGCGCGGCCGGGGCGCGGCGCGATGAGCTACCACGACCCCAACCGCAACGACGAGGGCCAATTCCACAGTCTCGGGATACCGGGGGCGACGACCGGAGAGCAGTGGTCGGCCGGCGTGACGCCCTACGACGACGCATTCACAGCGGGGCTCAGGGTTCGCAATCGCCGCTTGATGCTGGGCCTCGACGAGTTCAACGGCCAGCCGGCCGCCAGTCCGCGCTACGGAAGCGGCGGCTATGCTCCAGCGCGATCGTCCGCGCCTGTTGATCACAGTTGGATCGGAATTTTCTTGGTCGGCGCTATGAAGTGGCTCTTCGTTTGGCCGCTTCTCATACTCGCTCTTGCCGTATCCATTTTGACCGCCGCCGCGGGAGCAAACAACCGCTGGCGGGACTCGGGCGCCGAGCGCGGACTCGCGCAAATCGCCTTCCGAAGCGTCGCTCCCGGCGCGCGCCTCGCACCTCCATCAACCTACGCGTCGCCCAAGCAAATGGCTTCGGCCATGCGCCTGGGGGCGCTCCTCGAATCCGGCCCCTTGGCGACGGCGACGCGCAGGGAGCTCCTGTCCGCCTACCTTTGCCAGACGAACTCCGAGTGCGCGCTGGAGTCGGAGGCGCGTTCGGGGATTTTTGTCTCGACGCGCGCGGTGCTTTTCCTCATCGGCGAGGCTAAGCGCGGAGTGGCCTCCGCAGGCCGGGATGCCTGTTTGCTGCCGTTTCTCACCGGGCTGCGCGGGCAACCAGTGCTCATGGCGCGCAGGTCGTGCGCGGCCGTGGCCAGAGAGGCGAACACCGAGGCCTCCAGGCGCATATCGACGGACCTCGATTCCTCGGGGGTCGTCGCGGCCGCCCGAATCCTGGAGTGGATATCGGACGCGGCTTGCTTGGACCCTTCCGGGCCTTCGTGCCGGACGTCGGACGCTCCCGCGAAGCTGGCGAGCGCGATGGGATGGAAAGTCGGCGGGTGATGGGCATGGTAGCGGCTTCGGCCGCGATGGGGGCCGCCGGCCAAACGGGGGTAAACCGCGGCTTTACCGTGTGGGATGTTTCTCCTCGCCATGGAACTCGTTTTAAGGCGCCGCGAAGATGCTCAAAAGCGCCAGGCCTAGGCATGGAGGCCTTCGTTTTGGGCGCTTTGCGCGCACGATGGAACGACAGAAAGCTGACGCGGCTCGCCGCGGCTCGAGTGAATCAACGAAGGAATAGCAATGAGATTTAGCGTTATTTTCTGGTCAGCTTGGGCCGTGGTGGGAACCTTGTCGCGGGCGAGCGAGGACTATGCTCGCAACAACATGCCGTTGTTGGGGTTCCTGGCGGTAGCTTATGTTCCGTTGGCCATCTCCCTTTGGAGAGCCAGCGTAGCCAGCGCCAAAGTGGCGGCGGCCAAAGCGGAGTTCTTTAAGCAGGCGGGCTCCCCTAAATATTCCCACTTTGAAAATGACACGGCCGTCGCCATCGACCCTGGCGCAGGCACCCTGACGCTCAAAGTGAAGTCATCGATCAAAACTTACCCGTTCGCCGATATTCGCGAATGGACCAGCGCCCAGGGCCAAGCCGCGACGTTCATTCCGATGGGAGGCTTGGCCAACAGCGTCGCCGCCGGAGCCGCCGCCATGGGAGCGGCGGCGAACGCGGCGGCCATGACGGGCTTCTTCGTGAAGGTGCGCGACGTGGAACATCCCGAATGGCGCGTGTCGATGTTCAAAAAATCCGACCGAAATCGCTGGACCGAAATATTGCAGCAAGAGATCAACGAGCTCCGGGGGAGCATGCCATGAGTCGAATGAGAGCAGGCTTCGGCAGCGCAGTCTCTCGTCCAGCGCCGCCTCCCGCGCGCATTCGGGAGTCGCCTAGGAATACGGTAGGCTTTGGTTGAATCACATTTGACGGGTGACCGGATCAGACTCGACGGTAGTTGTGGATCATCCGCGACGGAGGACACGGCGACTCTCAATTTTTTGCATTGCATGCATATGCCTGTATACACCCGACGCACCTAATGGTGGTTCCGCGAGGTCCTTCATTTGCCGTGGTCCGTAGAACCCCGCGCCTTGAAGTTTCGTCACATATCCAAATTTCAGCGGGCCTTGCGCCGGAGCACAAGAAGCGCGAGAACAAGGCCAGGAGGCCTTTATGTCAAACGCTGGCGTCGGCAGATGGGGCGCTTTGTTCGACGCGCCTCGCACCTTTTTTCAGGAAATCAGCATTGCCACCGAGCTCGACGCGAAATGGACACGCGATGATTCTGACGGCCGTCTCGTCGATGTGGTCATATTCGGAATGCTTGGGTGGCTACCGCCAATGTGGGGCGCGGACGAAAAAAACCTCTACCTTAGAAGGCCAGAGGGTGTGTGGCGCTGTTCACTGCCGGACTGGCTCTCTGACGATGCAATTTTGGCCATTTGGGCGAGCAAAGACAGCGACGATCAGGAACATTCCGAGGAGGTTTGGGGAGGCCTAATGGCTGGTGCGCGCATTCGGAGGGCCGGCGGCTGGTGGTCTGGCGACCAGACGGGAAGCCGCGCGGATGCGTCCGCTATCGACGAAAGACGCCATCCCAGCTTATTTGGTCTGACAGTGGACGCCGATGAACTGGGACCATCGCTCATGCGCACGGCGACGGAGGAGGTCGACTTCGTGCTTGCATATGCCGGAGGAATGTTCGACAAGCCGCCGTCTTTTGAGCTCAGTGGCGACTTCCTGATCGCGACCGATCCGCGGTCCGGCATTCGCGTCGCCTATCAATTTCCGAGCGATTCGATAGCCCGATTGGCGCTTGATGAGGGTCGGCTTCGACTTATATTTGGCAGTCAGTGGTTGGACGATTATCAAGTCGATGCCCATGTCTGAATACTGCATTCCTACGGGCTTGGCTCATGCTGATGAAGTGTCTTCAATCAGCGCCATTGCCAAAGCGCTGAAAACGTCTGGCTGCTCAGAAACTGCATGGCTGGTCATGGCAAGAGTAAATGCCTTGCGCCAACATCGCGTATAGAGTTCCTTGCGGGAATCAGGAAGTCCTTCTTTCAAAAATTCGTCGAGAAGCCACCCAACGCCGTAGCCCGGCAAATATTTAGCCTTTCGGTATTCCGACATGGCGCAGCACAGTTTTTCCCAAGGCAGATTAGCTTCGCGAGCGAACCATAGGCCGGTCATGTCCGCCGATCCTTCGTCAAATGCGTCTAGTGCGAATTTCAGGTTCAAATCGTTTTTATCAGCATCCAAGGATGCCAAGGCGCGGGCGGCTGCTATCCAGCTTACGGGAAAGTGTGGCTGCGCCCCGCGCAATATTTTGTGGTCGCTTTCCCTAATCGTTATCCCGCACGAATTCTGGCGCTCAGGTTCGGAGATGTGGTGGACTTCATGAGCGATGAAAAAGATGCCTATGGCTTCATTTGTGTTGCCAGCCTCCGCCAATGCTAAGCCTATGCTTTCTTCATAGAAACGCTTGCTGACGAGAATGACGCATTCACTACCTGGTTTCCTGACAATGACAGCATCGTCGTTTTCATCGCCTGGTGTATTGATGGTGCCCATGCCTTTGACGGCGTCCCATATGTTTCTGAATATCGGACGTGAACGGGCGCCTTCCAAGACGATTAAAAGCGTTATTGATTCGGGACTTGTGGGGAATGCACCGAGAGTCTCGAGCTGCGCCACGAGAGGCCTAAGGTTAATGGCCAATTCTTTGGCCTGTTTGCTTAGGCCTAATGCGGGTATGACTCGAACAGTTCTCATGCGTCGGCATGTTACCTGCAAGAATTTCAAGAGCTAATGCCAGCTGTGGCATTTTCCCGCGTCCGGAAATGCATCGTTTAAGCCATTTCTTGGATTAGCTTGAGAAGCATCGAGAGATTGGCAGTCAATGCCGCTAGCGCCTCCATGTTCTCAATCGCCTCGCGTCGCCGCTCTTCGTTTGCTGCCTGAACCGTGTCCTGCAAAAACTCTATGCGGGCCGCTAGCTCTGCTAGCTCGTGGTTCGCGGCCCAGGTATCCTCCAGCGCGCGCTCGATGGCATCGCTCGGCGTGGTCCCATTTGGCATACCCAACGCGATGTCGCAGAGAAGCGACTTTCGCCGTGGGGTGAGCTTGACGGTGACTTGGTCGCGACTCCACCCTTTGCCGACTGGTTTCGGATGGTTCGGCGGAGTTGAAGAGGGCGCAGAAGTTCGCAACTGATCGACTGCTGACGTTGTGCGTTGCATTGTCGTCATGGGTCCATCTCCATTTCTTGGTGGAGTCGTCGCGCGCGACGCAGCAAGGACTCCACTGCGGCCTTAGATATTTCCTTGAATCCTCTGACGGAATCCGTCATGCCCTCGCTTTCAAGTGCTGGGACATGGTCGAGACTCGTGCCTTTGGCCCTGCTGCGGCGCATGCGGCCGGCCAAAGCCTCGACCACCTTCTCGCGGGAATGCTTCGGACTGCGTGGGGAGTCGTGGGATTCGGGATCGACGAGGCCGAGTGCCGCCGCGTTGACGAACAGGGTTGTGGCGAACCGCGAGCGGCTCGCGGCGACGTAGGTCCACTCCCTATCGCTCATGGAAGGGTTGGCCAGGACATAGGCCGCGTCGAAGGTCCTGCCTTGGGACTTGTGATTGGTTAGGCAATAGGCGTGATCAAAACGGCCGAAGGACGCGGGCACCTCGACCAGCTTTTCGCCTCTCTCATTGGGGTCGTCAAGCTCGACGCTGAGCATAGGGGACGATCCTCGCGACGAGACCTTGACGATCCGTCCGGAAACGCCATTGGAGACACCGAGCAGCTTGTCGTTCTTGGTTAATACGATGCGGTCGCCGGGCGCGAACCTCTTCAAGTCGGTCGTCTCGTCGCGGTGGATGATCTCGATCTCGGCGCCTAAATGGTCGGAGACCACGCCGTTGGCGACCAAGTGGGCGCGGGCCTGGGCATTGAGCTCCGCCACCTCGATTCGGGTGGCCGCCACAATGGTCTTGGAGGCCAGCGGCGTCTTGTCCATGGCCCAGGCATGGATCAGGGCCTCAAACGCCTGGGAAGGGCCTGAAACGAGCTTCAAACGGCCCTTCGAGTCGAGCATCCGCAACGCGGGGAGAGCGTCGCCTTTGGCGAACATCTCCACCGCTTCGCGCATCCATTCGAAGTCGTAGCGCGAGCGCCACCTGGCGAACGCGCGAGAGAGTTTGGCGTCCAAGGCGCACACGGCCTCGATGGCGGGCATCCGGGCGTCCTCGGGCACTTGGCGCAGAGTCCGGGCCTGTTCTGGCGTCAACCCACCGCCAGCGCGGCCCGCTCGGACATCGAGCCAGGCCAAGAGCGGCTCAAAGTCGGTGCGCTGGCGCTGGATGTTCGAGATCTCGGCGCGGCCATGTTTTCGCATGAGCGAGCCGAAGATGCCGCCCGCGCCGATAGGTTGGAGCTGCTTGGGGTCGCCCACGCAAACCAGCTTAGCGCCAGCCTCCATGGCCTCCTCTTGCAGAAGGGCGAATTCAGAGGACCCCACCATGCCAGCCTCGTCAAGAACCAAGATGGTCTTTGGCCCAAGCTTCGAGCGGCCTTCGCGCAGCGACAGAAGCAGGCTAGCGATGGTTCGGGATGGAATGCCGGTCTCGCGGGCCAGGTTCTGGGCTGCCGCCGCCGATTGGCAACAGCCGACGACTTGCAGGCCGGCGGCGCGGTAGGCGGCTCCCACGCTTTTGAGCATGGTGGTCTTTCCCGTGCCCGCCCAGCCCTCGATGAACGAGTGGCGGCCTGTGTCCGAGGCGATATGCAACGCCGCCGCCCGCTGCTGATCCAAAGATACCGCGACGCCGAGCTTGGCCTGGAGCTCGCGCTCCAACGCATTGAACTGGGCGTCGATGAGCGTGGCCGATATGCGGTGGGCGAAGTCATGGACGCCGGCCGACGCCACTCGGTCGATGCGCGCTTCGAGCTCTTTGGTCGCCCTGGACGTGAACACGCGCGTGAGCTGCTCGGTCTGTCCCAATTGGACGACCTGCTCGCAAGACATGAAGCGTTCAAGCTCAGCCAGGCACTCAGCCGCCGACCAACGCCCCATGGCCAGCTCGCAGATAACAGTCAAGGCCTCCTGGGCCGTCGCGCACGACTGCGACTCCATGAGGGAGTCGAGAATCGCGACGTGGTCCAGGATCAACGGCTCATGGATTGGCGCCTGCGTCGCTCGCATGGCGGCGACGCTCGTGGGCGTGATGCCCAAGGCTTCCGCCGCCTTCTCGAATTTTTCCAAGAGCTCATGCAGCGGAGGCTCCGCCTTGGCTGAGCGGGTGTTGAGCGCGGCGATCTCGCGCGCGGCCGTGTCGTCCATGCCAGTCAAGCCAGACTCTTGCATGTAGGCTGCGATTTGGCGGCTGCGGGTGGAGAGGCTCTCGCGCTGGACTTCGGTGATGCCCTCAATAGTGAAGTAAGGGCCGGTCGGCAGAACGCCAAAGCCCATCGCGCGCAGGCGATGGGCCAGCTCGACGCGAAAGAGTATCCCCGTCGCCATCTTGGATTCGAACTGGGGCCGGTGCTCCAACGCGCTCCATTCCGAGGACTGCTCGCGTTTTCCAACATTGAACATGAACGCATGGACGTGGAGCTGAGGGTCGAGCGCCCGGCTTGAAAAATGGGTGTAGCACGCGGCGATGGCCGCCTCGGCGACTTGCTTGATCCGTCCCGCATGGCCGTGTCGGGTGATCGCGTTGGATTCGGCGAAGCCAAGTGCTGCTTTCGCAGACGATTGCAGGCACTCGATCAGCTGGTCGCGCGTGGACGCGTCCGCTCCCGCGAACACCGCCGAAAAGTCTTTGGGTGCCGAGAACGTCATGTCCAGGCCCATCACGTGTCCGTCGCCCGCGCCCTTGACCAAGGGGTGTCCGTTGACGGGGTGGAAGCCTTTAGCCAAGCGTTCGACATGCTCGGCTTCAGCGACAGCGTCGAGACCAAGAAGCGCGGGGCCTTTGCAAGCCCAAAACGGAGGAGGTCCCCCCGATTGGTCTTGGCCCCGCGCGTAGTCGTCGAAATCACCCCGTTGCCGCTTAGTCGGCTCGCCCAAATAGTGCAGGTAGCCCTTGCCGGAGCTTGACTTGGGCTGCGCGCTCGCCGCCACGATCTTCGTTATCGAAAGCATAAAAAGCCCTCCCCACGCAAAAGCTCGCGAGGAGGGCGTTTCGGACTTATCCCATCATCTTCACAAAATCTTCATCCGTCGGATGGCAGTAGCGCCTGAACATCTCTGTGGTGGTGTGGCCGACCATCTCCATCAGCATGAAGATTTGCGCCTCCGATTTTCCCGAGCACATTCGACTTATGCTCTCATGCCGACAGTCGTGGAATTTGAAATTCACGATTCCGGCTTCTCGAACGTAGCCCTTGAATGAGCAACTGACCGAAGTCGGACTTCCAAGATGGTGAAACACTCGCGTGGATTTTGGGTCCGCGAGGCGCTTCAAGATGCGGAAAATTCTTCGAGCACGCTTGTTTAGGCACACTCTGCGCTCTGTGTCTTTTTTTGTGTTCGCTGCCGGGATGATCCAGAAGATGGCATTTCCGCATTCCTCGAAGTGAGAGAAATCGCTAAAGAGCAGTTCCTGAAGCCTCGCTCCGCTTTCCAATGCCAACTTGAATAGATACAGCCAATGCCTGCTCGACTGGCTCCTGATTCTTTTGAGTCTCGCGGCGATCAGCGCTTCCTCTCCAGGGCGAAGCCTCCGGTTCCTGCCGCGGGCCCAGTTCTTGGGAAACATGGTGGCGGTCGAAAAGAGGAACGGAGGCGGCATGACGTCCCGGTCTTCGGCTTCGGACGCGATGGCGCGGCGGAGCAGCGACATCTGTTTATCAATGGTGACGTAGGTAAATTGATTCCCGATATTGGTCTTCATCGCACGCATGTCCTTTATGTAGTTCTTGAACCACTTGACTTTCATGTCGCGAAGCGTCGCGGTCCCGACGCATGTGAGGGTTTTGGGCGCGATGCTGCCCCACTTCTCAACGTTGCTCTTGAGTCGTTTTATTTTTTTGATGTCCGCGGGGTTTGCGGCAGTCTCCGCGTTGTTTTGGATCGTCTCGGCATCTAACGGTATGGCGAGATACCTGCCAACGATGTCCTTGATTTTGGTATCGAGAAAGGTGTCGTCGGTGACAGCGAACGCGTTCGCTGTCCCATATTTTTTCAACCTGTCTCTGATCTTCTTCTCAGTGTCGTGCTCGAATTCTTTCGCCAGCTCATAACTGTCGAAGCTCTCGTTCGCCGGCGGGGCGCCCGCGATGCGGATTTGAACTTTCCAGATCGTGGTCCCGTCTTTGTTCTCTCTTTTCTCGATGTATGCCATGTCAACTCCCTGTTTTCATTTTTATGTCCCGTCCCGTCAGCAAAAGCTCGCGAGTAGCGGGGTTCGGACGCTTGTCAAGAAAATGTGGGAGTTGGTCGGTCCCACATTTGTCGTCCGTGGATAAATGAAAACAGAAGATTGACGCGAATTACAGAGGGGAAAAGCGCCATGAAATTTTCATCTCAGCAAAAATAGTGATGGGCGCGGCAGCAGTCGAACCGCTAAAGAACTAGCGTCGCGGGAGCGTGAAATTTATGTCCGCGCATGGGCATTTGTTGCAGTCCATCAAAAATTGACACAGTCCGCAATCTATTTTTCAGAGGAGGAATGACTAAACCGACGGCCCTCGAAAAATTTCGTTCATCCACCAAACTTCGGCGGCACCTAAATTTTGAGCGATTAGAAAGCGTCCATTTTGAGCAGGATTTATGCCTAGAAAACCACGTTGCTCCCCCATGTGGGAGCCATAAAATCCGCGACGAATGGTCAAGCCAGATGATGGACGGCTAGGGCTCGGATTCGATTGTTCGACGTTTGACGGCGATCTGTCTCAAATGCGTCGCCGGGGAGCTTTTGAAGATGAGCCCAGGGCTCTCATTCATCCCCCAGGAGAAAATCATGCGCGACGCATCGCAATCAGAACGCCTTGGCGAAGCCGCCACCTTGATCGGCCATGAGAGCGCACGGGCTTTTCTCTCCGCGCAATTTGGCATCGAATCGGCTTTTGTGAAAGTATCGACATTGTCCAAGGTGCTCGGACTTGCGCCGGCCACCATATATGCCTCGATCCGCCGAGGAACGTTTTTCATTCCTCACCGAATGCTTGGCTCGGCGCCCGCCGTCAAATTCGAAGATCTCGTCGCATGGTATTGCGCCGACGCCATTAAAGAAGCGGGCGAATCGCGTTCCGCGGCGCGTGGCGCGCCTCGCGGGATGCGTTGGGACAAGTCCGAAATGGATACCTTGATAGCCGAAGTCCACGCCAAAAATGGGGTCCAGAAGCCGCGAGGCCGGGCTGTCCGAGCCAGGCCATGATCAACCCCTCGCTGGATTCGGGAATGGCTGCCGCAAGCATCGACTCGGCTGGCTTTTTTCGCGATTCCAAGCCGAAAAATCGGGATGGGCTCACGGCAAAGCTTCCCAAATTCGGGATGGGCTCACGGCAAATTCGGGACCCGCTGCCGCCGAAGCGCGCTCTCTATATAGATTCTCATAGAAAAGAAAATATAGAAGGAGGCAGCGAGGTCGGCTTTGCCGCCCGCCGCCCCATGCGAAACCGAGCCTAAAAACCAAGACCGAAGCCAAAGCCCGGAGCCGCAATCACGGCTCCGTCGCGCGATCGCGCGATCCCTCTTTGAAGTCCTCTGCGGACGTAACATAAAAAATTTCGGCGGCGCCCAATCCCGAATTCATAAATGCCTATGCGTGGTTTTCGCCCCCCGCCTGGCCTATCCATGCATGTTTCGGCATCGACCGACCGCGCGCATCACTGACAAGAGACAATCACAGCGCCACCCCTCCTTTTTTGGGCTTTTTTTGCCCTTTGCGACCCTTTGAAGACCCTGGCCCCTTAGAGCGCTCTTTTTGCGGCCGTTCGTAGGGCGGAACTTCGGCGCCGCGCTCCATGAACACCATCCACTTGCCCGCGTCGCGCCCCACCTCGTCGATGCGGCTGCTGACGAGCACGTCGGGAGCGGCTGCCGACACTTCCTTGAGCGCTTTCCGCAGGTGCTTCACGAAGCCTTCGGAGCTCGCGCCGCTGCCCGAGAGGCGCAGGAGGTATTCCACATCGAAGCCGGGCTTGTATTCCTCGTTGACCCAGACGAAATCGAGCAGCCATTTCCCCAAGCTAGTCACGATCCTGGACTCAGGCGCCGCGCGTTCGAAGCGCGTGTCCTTCGTGAACGCGACACCCGCGAACGAGCCGCTGGCCGAGACGAGCGCCAGCGACCCACCCTTGCGGGCCGATCCCAGCAGCTTGCCGCGCCCCGACGCGTATCCATTGATCGTGAATGAGAGGTCGGCGAGAGCCAGGCGCTGCAGGCTCTCGAAAATCGAGTCCGCAGTCTTCGAGCTGCGGTCCTTCAAGCCCAAGCCTTTCGCGATCTTCCACAACGACAGGCGGAATTCCGAATCGAGCCAACCATGCGCCTGCGCCGCTGTCATCGCCATTTCCCAAATCCGCTTGTCGCGCATCGAAAGCCGGGGGCCGAAATAGTTCAGCTCGTATTGGCCGCTTGACGCGAGTGGTCCGGACAGCGGGCCGCCTGGCGCGCCTCCGACTTGGAACAACGCGGACCGAGTGGCGAAGCCTGGAAATTTGAGCGGAAGCCCCACCTTTGGAAAAGGCGTTGCGGCTGGGATGGCCGCGCCCACTTGGCCTTCGTCAGGCGCGGAATGCGGTGTCGGTTCCACCGGGCTGGGGACGTTGGGCGCAGCTGTCTTTACAGGCGGACGAGGAACCACATATTCGGGCCAGTCGTCGTTCAAAGCCGCAGTCGGCAGGGGTTGGTTCGCCTCGCGCGGGCGCGTCGCGTCGCAGGAATCGTCGGGCCAACCATCCGGAATGGGCGCGCCCTGTGATTGGCTTTGGCGTGAGGTCATGGGTGCTCCTGGTCATTGATTGAAGTGCGCGTATCAGCCTTTATTCCTCTCAAGGAAAAACACTCGTGTCAATACTTGGCGAAACGCTTGCGCTAAAAAACATTTATGGACTCGCGCAATGCAGCGGCCGAGCCTCCCTTCTCAGGGAAGCTCGGCTTGGCAGCTCACAGTTTTCCGGCTTTGCCGATCACAACGCCATGTATCGTCAGAACGGTCGATTCGTCCAGCACGATCGGCGCGAATTCGGGGTTCGCGGATTCCAGGCACGCTCCGAAGGCGTCTTTTTTGAGGCGTTTCACCACTTGGCCTTGACCCGCGATGTGCGCGAGCACGATGTCGCCGTCTTTGGCCTCCGCCTTCGTGTCCACCAGCACCATGTCGCCATCGAAGATGCCCTCGTCGCGCATGGACCAGCCCGACACGCGAGCCCAGATCACCCCCTCGGGGTCGGCGTCGCGCAGCACGTCGAGGATGGAGGCCTCTTTCCCGTCATACGACGAGCCGGCCCATGCGGGAGCGCCCGCCGCCACCGCGTCGGCGAAGATGGGGAACGTCTTCGAGAACGCAGCCTCGCCGAGCCGCTCTCGTTCGATCTGAGGAGCGTATTTGGCCGCGAGAACTAGGCCGAGGCGCCGCATCGCCTCCACCTCCGCATCGGGGTCGAGCCCGGCGTCGAGCGTCTCTTTGAGCACTTGCTCGGGAGTGAGCCCGATGAGGCGATGGATGTCCGATGGGGCTTCGGAGAGGAATCTCCCCAGGCCTTCGTTGAAATTTTTGTCGTGTTGCTTGGTCATGTCCGTCTCCTTGCGATTAGTTGGGGCCTGCCATGCGGCCGAGCTTTCGGGTGGCGCGCTTTCTGGCGGCGTCGAAAGTCTTCTCGTCGAGATCGAGCACTGATCTCATTTCACTGGCGGTCATGCCCAGAAGCATTCCTTCCAGAACTTGCTGGGCTTCGTCGTCGCCGCGAAGGTCGTCATGAGCCAATTGCGCGATGCTGCGGCACGTGTTGAACCTCTCCCTTGCGATGCGCTCATCGTCCAACGCGCCGAGGACCATAAATTCATCGGGATCGTCTTCGAGGATGGCATCCAAGGAGAAATGAGTGGACGCGTTGTTCTCCTCGCGGCGCCGCACTCCGTTCACGATGCTCTTCATCGTCGTCACCATGAATTTCGCGAAGGGGTCCGACAGCGACCAATTGCGCCTGCCGTCGAGGGCTCGTCCCAAGGCCTCGTGAACCAGGTCGAGAGGCTCCGAAAATGTTGTTCCGCGCATGCACCACGCTGCGTATCGGGAGAGAGCCAGAGCTTCCGCTGGCGTTTGATTTTGGAATGCTTCGAGTATTTGCGATGTGGTGGCGGCCATGGGCTCTCCTTCTGTTGCGTAGGCGGGGCATGCGCCCCTCCACTCCATAGCTGCCCCAGCTTTCGGGCCGGACACACGCTAGCGCGGCGGCCGATGGGCGGCAAGGCCGAGCCATCCGTCGCAGCCGCGTCCGAAAGACTCCCGTCGCCGGCTTTTGAGCGGAAGGGGACGCCATGCCAAACACCGCGACCGAATGGGGAACGTCCATCCACGCCGCGCCGTCCATAAAGAGAGTCGATCCGCTCGGTTGGATGGTGGCAAGCGTGTGCTTAGGGGTGGTTATGGCCCTGCTGGTTCTGACATTGCTTTGGAGGCCGCTGCCAGGCCTTCCAGCGCCCCCGTTTCCGACCCTCGAACACTTGGGCTATTGGGCGAAGATGGGAGCCAGGCTCGCGATGCCGTCGGCGTTTGAATCGGACGCCCGCGTCTATGCCAAATTCTGGAATGGCTTGGGTGGCGCCGAAAGGATCGCCATCGCGTGGCGAGCCTCTGTCGCCGCTCTCGCAGGTTGCGCTCCGGCGGTTTTGCTCGCCGGCAGCTTCTTGAAGCCGCGCGACGCGTTGATCCACATGCGCGGTTCGCGCCGATTCGAAGGCGCTGAGGCAGTCCAAGCATTGAAGGCGAAGCTCGCGCCAGCCGCCAAGCTGCGGCCCGACCACGAGATCGCGCCGGGCATCACCTACCCTGCGGACATGCTCACCCGGCACATCATCATAGTGGGCGGCACCGGCTCTGGAAAGTCCACGACGATGAAGGGCCTCATCGACCAAGTCGTGAAGAGCGGCGAGCAGATCATCCTGTTTGATCCCAAGAGCGAATTCACAGCCGCGTTCGGCACGCCCGAAATATTCGCGCCTTGGGACGAGCGCAGCCTGAGCTGGGACATCGCCCGCGACATGCGCAACACCTTGGACATGCGCCGCTTCGCCGCCGCGATGATCCGCGAGAGCCACGACCCGATGTGGTCGAACGCTTCGCGCCAACTTCTCGTCGGCGTCATGATCCACTTGAAGTCCGCCCAGGGCGACGACTGGGGATGGAGCGAGCTCGCGGAGCTGCTCTCGCGCCCGCAGATCGAGCTGCTTGAAATCATGCGCCGCTACCACCCTGAGGCGGTGAGGTCGGTGGAGAAGGCGTCGGTCACCACCGCCGGCATCCTGATCAACCTCTCGTCGTTCTGCGCTCCGATATTCGACCTGGCCAGGGCGTGGGGAGAGTCGCCGCCCGAGCGCCGCGTCAGCTTCGTCGAGTGGATACTCACGGGCCGCGAGCACCGCCAATTGATCCTGCAGGGGCACGGCGCGTATGGCGAGCTCACCAAGAGCTACGTCGAAGGCATCGTCGGGCTCATCTCCGCCATGGTCAACAGCGTCGAGATGGACGACGACCCGAGCCGCAAGATTTCTTTCATCGCAGATGAGTTCGCCCAGATGGGCAAACTGCCTGGCGTGCGCCAGCTCTTTGAAATGGGCCGCTCACGCGGAGTGCGATGTTGCGTGGCCGTCCAGGACTTGGGACAGCTCGAAGAGATCTACGGCGCGCCCATGGTCAAGGCCATCGTGTCGATGTGCGGCACGATGATCGTGGGACAAATGATGCCAGGCGACACCGCCAAGGCCCTCTGCGACGCCATGGGCGCGCGCGAGATCGAGCGACCCAATGTGTCGGTGTCGCAAAACTCGACGGGCTTTGGCTCGTCCAAGTCCTTCTCGTTCTCGCGAGAGGAGGTCGCGCTCTATAAGCCCTCCGAACTCGCGTCGCGCCTTGGGCTCACGCCGGACGGCAAAGGCGTGAAGCTGATTCTCTTCACCGGAGGCGATGCCCATGAGCTCGTGTGGCCGCACTTTCCCCACCGCAAAGAGCGGCCAAGGCATGTCCCGGCGAGCTGGACCAAAAGCGTCCGCCAACCCGATGAGCCGGCCGACGAGCCGCTCGTCTAGTCGGCTGTCTTTCCACGGCGGGAGGTTGACACTCGCGAGCTTTTGAAAGGAGGCCGAGCGCGGCGCGGCCCTTCACAGGAGACAGCCATGGATCACGACGACGGACGATCGGATAAGGAGCGGCGCCAGGACGAGGAGCGCCGTCGCAATGGAAAGGGGAGTTGGGGCGCGCCGCTGCCGCTGGAGCGCCCGGTTGAACCCAATGAGCTGGACGACGACGAGATCGAGCTCATCGGCGAACTGGACAACGACCAGGACGACAGCGATGGCTGGCTCTCCGAGCGACTTCAATATTGGGCCGACCTGCAGCCGGCCGAACCGCCAAGCCGTTTGGCTTGGCTGCGGCATCGGCTTCGTGAAGCCCAAGATTTTTTTGGTATCGGCGAGCCGCTGCGCCGGCCTTGGGAAGCCGCTCGAACTCCTGCGGAGGAGTGGTCGCGTCTTTTCGAAGAAGCGGTCGGCCCGGAGCACGCTGGCGCCGGGCCAGATGACTACCCGGAAAAGGCAGCGCCACCGAACTCGGAGGCGCAGGGGGATGCGACCAAGCCTGCGGCCTTCGTCGCTTTGAAGCCAGCCTTGGAGGCTGACTTCAAGGGGAGGGCGCCCCGCGCTACGAAATCCAGCGCCGGGCCGTCGCGGCGCTGGCCGCGAATTTTCGAAGCCGCATAAAGCCAGGCGAACACCTGAACACCAGAACATCGATTCACTGCGGAGGCCGCCATGACGACAAAACACCAAGAGAGCGCAACGAGCGGCGAGGCCGGGGGCAAGCCGGGGCACGAGCCGCGGTTCGACGTGAAGTCCCACGTCGCTCAGACACTGATTGACGCCATGGAGAAGGGGGAGACGCCGTGGCAGCGGCCATGGAGCGTCAACTCGATGAAGCCCGTGAACGCCACCACCTCCAACGGATACAAAGGGATCAATCGTGTGTTGCTGGCGTTGGCGACGCGTTCCGGGGGTGGCAGTCCTGGCGCCTATTCCGACAACCGTTGGATGACTTACCAGCAGGCGCTAGACAAAGGGTGGCAAGTCAAAGGCGGCGAGAAGGGGACGATGATTGTGAAGGTGGTCGAGTTCGACCGCGCGAAGGACGAGCGTGGTTCGACCCAGGGAGAGGACGCCAATGTCGGGAGCGAGAAGCCAAACAGCGAGCGTCGCAAGAGCCTCGCGCTGCGCCGCTATTTCGTCTTCAACGCGGAGCAGGTCGAGGGCATCCCTCCCATGCAGCAAGCGACCGATTTGGCGTTCGATCCCGTGCGAAAGGCCGAAGCGGTGCTGACGGCCCTCAAAGAAAAGACTGGGCTGCTGATCGTCCATGGCGGCAACAAAGCTTTCTACTCGCCCAAGCTCGACGAGATACGCATCCCGAACCAAAAGAAGTTTGCGTCCATCTACGACTATTACGCGACGGCAATGCATGAGGCGGCCCATAGCACCTTGCACGCGAGCCGCCTCAACCGCACTGAAGCCTTGGGCCAGCGCTGGGGAGACGAGGCTTACGCAGTGGAGGAGCTCCGAGCAGAGATCGCTTCCGCCATTCTCGCGTCGGAAACTGGCGTGCCAATGAGCCAAGACCAAAAGCACCTTGAAAATCACGCGGCGTATTTGCGCAGTTGGATCAAAGCCATCAAGAACGACCCGATGGCCGTGTTCTCAGCCGCGAAGGACGCAGACCTGATGGCGAACTACATGCTTGGATTGGAGAGGGAGATGACGACCTTAGCTCCGCACAAGGAATGGCTCGCAGAACATGAGGGCGCCAGAGAGTTCGCAACTGCCCGTTGATTTTTTATTACGCGTTGGAACACAATGTCCGAAAAATGGAAAGGGCTCGGCGTGAACGATCCAAGAAAAATATTCGCGGATGAGAGGCTGCGGGGCAGATGCGTCTTTTGCGGTGCCAAGCCTGACACGAAAGATCACTGTCCCTCAAAAACTTTACTCGACGAGCCTTATCCTGCGGATCTTCGAGTGGTCCTTGCATGCCTAAAGTGCAACAACTCCTTCTCGCTGGATGAGCAATATCTCGCCTGTTTTTTGGAGTGCGCCATTTGTGGTTCGACGAATCCCGACGAAGTGACACGCGACAGCGTCAAACAAACCCTGCGCGAACAGCCGAAGCTGGTGGCAAGCATCGCGGCGTCTTTATCTCTCAGTCCGGACGGCACGAAAATTTGGAAGCCTGACATGGACCGAGTGCGCAATGTCGTCGTCAAATTGGCGCGTGGGCATTTGGACTACGAGCTATGCCTTCAGGAGTGGCGCGATCCTGACGTTTTCGAGATCACGCCAATGCCGCTAATGACGCCAGACCAACTTGAATTTTTTGAAAACCCCGATCCTGGGCCCGCAACTCTTTGGCCTGAAATCGGCTCGCGAGCTTTTCTAAGAATGCTTCCCAGTGGCGACAAGATCAACGACGACTGGCAAGACATTCAGGACGGCCGATATCGGTATCTCGTCGGGCAGACCCAAGGCAATTTTGTCCACATTGCCATCAGTGAATACTTGGCGTGCCGCGTGACTTGGGAGTGAGCCTAGACTGATTTCTCTGGTTCTACGGCGTCGTCTGGCTGGTCCGCGAACTCGCCGAGGCGGCGCTCCGCGAGCCATGCAAGCCGCTTGGCTTGGGTCAGCAAAGTTTTGCGCAGGCCTTTTTGAACCTGACGCTCGCTGATGACTTTCGCCAGCAATGACAGTGTTTCGCCTCGCCTTGCGATGCGCGTATCGGGATGGCTGCGAAGGTCGTAAACGGCTTGGCTCACGATGGTGCCCCGGTAGCCCTCGGGACGGACGAAGGAGCCCGCGGGAAACTCGAACGGATCTTTCTCGTTGAGGACCGCATTGAAATGAGATTCCTTCAAGAAATGTTGGAAGATCTCGTATTCAAGCCAGTTGAGATGAGCCCTAGCCTCGGTGTCGCCGGTCGCGCGCGAATCGTATTGCGGCAGCGGCCACACTTCCACCTGATAGACCTCGAAAGGGTCCAGAACCTTCATCGCGACGGCATCGGTGCGCTGATTGGTGAGGTGACGGCCAATGCGCACCTTGATGCCCTCGGCGGTCTGGCCGACGTAGATCGGTTCTTTGTCGTAATCGAAGAACGCGTAGACGCCGAACTTGTAGGAGCCTAGGGGGCGCTGGGTGCCGGTGATTGGGTCTTGGACCTTCTGATTGAGGTATTCCAGGAGCTTGGCGCGGAGTTCGCGCGTTTCGAAAGGCGGCTGTGTCATGCCGCCATTTTCATCGCGCGGCCTCCAGCGAGCAAGGGCTCCAAAATATTGGCGGCGATGTATCGCACGGCCGGAACCGCTAGTCCGTCGCCAGCCAGGTGGTAGGCATCGTTGTAGTTTGTCGGCAGCTTGTAGGTTTCCGGCAAGCCCATCAACCGCGCCGCCTCCCTGGGGGAGAGCAAACGAGTGCGGATCTTGTTGCCTTCGACCAGCATGATAATCTGGCGCGAAGAGCCTCCCGATGGGGTGCGCAGGCAGCCTGCGATGTCGTCGAAGCGGACTTCCGCACGGACGCCTCGGCCTCCCATGCCGTCAGGACGGGTGCGGCGGTAGATCGCGCCCACCATGCGGCGTCCCGCTTTCTTAGCTTTCTCGACCTTTTCGAGGTGCAAAGGAGCCATCATCGCGAGGAGCTTGTCGGTTTCGGCCGCTGTATGCCAGCGAACGCCGGTGGGTTCTTCCTCGATCAAATCGGCGAATACGGTGGTGCGAGGCGCCGGAGCCGGCATCCTCCACCACAGCCAAGCGTCCTTGGAAATCTTCGGGAGCCTGTTGAAGGCGTCGATCAAGCCAGGCGTGTGCCACTGGCCCATGGGGGTGCTGGACACGAGCTCATGGGGGATCGGGGCGTCGGCATGCACGCCCACGAAGAAGAGCCGAGGACGCGATTGGGGGACGAAGCTCACGGCGTCAACGACGACCGCGCCAACCCGGAAGCCTTCCCGAGCGAGGGCGCCGGCGATGGCCGAGAAATCCTTGCCTTCGTGGGAGGTCAACGCTCCGCACACGTTTTCCAGCAAGATCATTCTAGGCGCGCGCCCCTCTTTGCCCAGCTTCTTCACAAGCTGCCAGAACGGCCAAAAGGTGCCTGATCGGCTGCCTTTAAGGCCCGCTCCAGCTCCCGCGAGCGAAAGGTCTTGGCACGGGAAAGAGGCCCATACCAAGTCAGCCTCTTTGGGAAGCATCGAGCTTTTGATTTGAGCCACGTCGCTCACGTGCAGATGATCGCCGCCCCAGTTTTCGGCGTAGCTCAGGCCCTTCTTGGCGTCGAAATCGTTGGCGAAGAGGCAATTCCAGCCCTTGCCGAGGCCCGCGCGGGCCATGCCTCCGCCAGCGAAAAATTCGTAAAAAGTCCGCATAGTCATTCCTTCTTGCGGGCTGCCCCGGTAGTGATCGCATCTCCGCTGACAAACAAGTTCGTCTGCTTGCCGCCAGGATTCTTCTTGGCGTATGCCGACATGAACTCGCGCAGCACGTCGGACGCTTTGCGGTGATCCGCGAAGCACGCCAAGACGAACGCCTCGCGCAATTCGCGTTCGACGCGAATCCGCAAGCCAGCGTCTTTTGTGCTCGTGAACACAGATTACCAGCTGGATACACATTTGTGTATCCAAACCGCCCCTAGGACGCCCATGGTGCGGCTAACGCGCTACGTTTTATCCAATAGCTATATTAATACAGTATTTTAGCGGGTTGATGGGTTCGCGTGCTTGGCGAAAAAATTCTGCATCCTTCTGCGGATTTTCGCCTCGTTTGAGAGCTCGCACTCCCAAAGCGTCAGCACAGACCAACCGAAAAGCTTGAGGCTGCGAAGCGCGATCTTGTCGCGGCTCACATTGCGGTCGAACTTGCGTATCCAGTATTCGGCGTTGGTCGCAGGGATCTTGATCCCGGCCTTGCAGTCATGTCGATGCCAGAAGCACCCATGGACAAAAATGGCCAGCTTGCGGCCGATGAACGCGATGTCAGGTTTGCCCGGGATGTCGGACCGGTTGAGTCGGTAGCCTGGCATGCCGAGTTCGCGGCAAAGGCGCCGCGCGAGGAGCTCGGGGCGCGTGCCGCTCGACTTCACCGCCCGCATGGTCTTCACGCGTTGCTCGGGAGTCAGTGAATCGGCCATGCTCGATGCTAATGCGTGTCGCCCGCGACGGCGCGAATGCCGGGCTGGTCAGAGGCGAGGTGTTCATTTCATCGCAACACGTGGAGAATGCCCTGACAACTTCAAAAAAATAGGAGGCGCCATGCAAAAAATCGAAGGCCAGTTGAAGAGGGTCCTGAGGACAAAGCCCACGGTCGTCACGCGGGCGTTTTTCTGGAAGATTCCGCATAACACGCCTAGGGAGGATGTATGCCTCAAGATCGGCCGCTACAAAACATCAGCATGGTTTGACCAGAAAGAGGAGGCGGAGACGCTGGATCCTAAAAGCGAGCTGACGCTGGACCATGACGAGTTCAAGGAGCTCATCGCTTTTTTGCAAGAGAGCTATGAGCCGTTTCGGCAAGGCGTGAAGGCGTTCATCCCATTGGACAGTCCATTCGAGGCGGACAACGCCAGCCAGATCAAAGCTCTGTTCTCCGTTCCCCAGAAGGCTGAGCTCGTGCGTTTCATTTTGGACAACGACATCATTCCTGACGAACTCGCCGATGGTCTTCGCCAGGCAAAGCGGCTGCGGGCAGTGCGGGAATATCGATCCATGCTCGAAGAGGACCTGGTCGAGCAGCGCTGGCAGCAGTGGTTCCAGGAGAACAGCTGGGTGCTGGGCAGCGAGTTCGTCCGCATCCTCGACGAGAGGCGCATCGACACGAAGAACATCTCCGACTTCCTCATGGAGGCCTATGACGGCTTCCTCGACGTAGTGGAAATCAAGCGGCCAGGGGGCGGCATGCAGTTTTGGGCCGCGGCCCTCGATCACGGAAACTCTGTCCCCTCCACAGACCTCATCAAAGCGATCACTCAAGCCTCGCGCTACATCCACGAAATCGAGCTCGAAGCGAACAGCGTGAAATTTTTAGACAACGTTGGTGGAGTGAAAACCGTCAAGCCCCGCTGCGTTCTTCTGTTCGGAAGGTCAAACGATTGGACGCCTGAGCAGGCGGAGGCGTATCGCATATTGAACGCCAGCTTCCACAACTTGACTGTCCTGACGTATGACCATGTCCTGACACGCGCGGAACGCATCATCGACATGGACAAGGATTGAGTTCAGACCTGGCCATCCCATGGTGAAAATTTTTGCCCCTCGCTGCTGCGCCGGCCGCAAGCCTGCCGGTAGGATTTTCCGATGAGTGACTTGCCATCCGATTACAGCCAGCAGGTCGCCAAGGCGCACGATCGCATGGATGGATTCAAGGCATCGCTCACCGCAGATGCCCTCGTCCGTGAGGATGCCCTTCCTGAAACCTTGGCCCGCGTGAACGCTTCCGCGAAATGCAAATTGCGGCGCATTTATGCCATGAGCGACGAGCTCGCCAAAAATCGGGATCCATTCATCGCGTGCAAAAAAGGCTGCGCGAATTGCTGCCGGATGAACGTCGTGATCTCGACGCTGGAAGCGGAGCAAATCGCCAACGCCACAGGCCGAAAAATGGCAGCGATAACCCGCCCCAAACCGCATGCGATCGAAACATTCGACGGAGTCGATTGTCCGTTTCTTCTCGACAGCATGTGCACCGTCTACGAGGATCGGCCTCTGGTGTGCCGGAACCACGCCTCCTACTACGAGACGAACTTCGCTTGCGACACGGTCAATATGCCAGTCACCGACGCTCCAATCGTGGAGTTCACTGAACTTACGAAAGCGCTGGGGATGGTTTCAGCAGTCAAGGGTTATGCGATGTTCGCGGACATCCGAGACTTCTTCCCCAAACAGGACTGAGATTTTCAAAGTCGAGGTCGAGGTCCACGTCCAGGCGCCGCAGATTTACCGCGGATTCAACATCACGGCAGTTGCGATGGGACGTATTCGAAGTCGTCGAATTTCACGCCGAACCTTTTTTCCAGCCCATCCTTTGAAGATGCCTCCATCGTTTCAGCGGGAATTGAGGTGGTTAGCCAGCGAAACTTCATTTTGAATAGACCGGGCACTATCACCCACTGCTTCACGAGGTCATAAAGCATGTTTGTCCAAAAAAATTGGTCAAAAGTTTTTTGCACGGAGGTTGGAGACCGCCCTGGAATAATTCTTGGAAAGACTCCACCGTCATCGGCTCTATCGGAGAACAAAGATAGGTGCTTGAGCCACAAATCAGCTTCCGCTTTTTGGGCCCGCTCTCCGGTCATCCAAACGCCGGCCCAGCAAAAAAATTCTGGTCGTTCGATTTTGTCGCGCGTGAACGATATAAATTGCGAGAGCAAGACTCTGATGGGTAAATTTCCAGGCTGAAAATCGAAGGTCTCATGTTCTTTCATGACCTCCGCGACGTTTTCGTGATCATTCTCCCAAGTCATGACTTGCTTGAGGGCCTCAATGGGGTTCTCATACCCACAATCGCCTGATAAAGAATCTGCCACGTGCAGATATTCCTCTTTGGAGTAGTTCTTAATAAGAGTCCTGAACTCAGGATGTTTTCTGGGCACCGCCTGGCATAAGTTCGCGAAGCGAATCCCCGGATCGGCGTCAAGGTAAAAGCTCTCGAAGTTTTTAATTTTGGATGGGAATCCCTCTGTCGGGTTGATCGAGAGATCGCAAATCAACAGGAATAGGGCAACCAATGGATCCTCAATAAACTCAGGCTCTTCGGACTCTGTCAGCTGCAAAAATACTCGAAACGCGTAGCCATATTCCTCAAAAAGCAAACCCGCGTCGTGCGCTTCTTTTATTCTTATAACGCCTGTGGGCGAGCTCAAAAACTGAAGCTGGATAAATCTTGCTTGGCCTTCGAGCAATTCGAATAAACCCAACGGTGCCATTTGGATAGGAGTTCCATAAAAGTAACCTTGAGTCCGGTTCGTGCTCAATTTTTGAAACCTGTCCTCCCAATCATCAATATCCAGAAGTCCTTTGTGCTCGCGATCAACCGTGTCTTGAATGACCCGAATGACGTGCGTATATGCAATGTGAAATGAGTGACCGGCAGACTCGAAGTATCGGTCGTAGTAAATCTCCTCTGCCAGTCGTGGATCGTAGGTCAGCGCCAAGTAGAACTCCGAGTCTAGAAAATTGTTGACTAGAGTGTTGGCCATTTGCTCAGTGCCGACAGGTCTGTCCCTGTTCTCAATCAGCGCAGCTTCAGCCCATGTGCGTATTGATTTTTTCGGTCCTATCAAATCACTTAGCTCTTTCAGGTTCACAAAATTGAGATGGGACTGAGCGGGATAAAGCATGCTGCGAATGAAGCCGCTGGTCGATCCTTTGTGTTGCCACCAGTGAACTGTTTCGTGCAGGTATGTCGAAAACGCCTGGATGAGTTCAGGGTCTACATCACCAGCGCGGATGACCGTCCGGTCCCCAATGCTGCTGATAAGCTCATGATTTCGTGGGCTAAGCCGCAAAACGAAGTGGCTTGGAGTGTAGGAGCCGTGGGCGTTGAGACAGGCCCGAAAACTTTCGGGAGCGGACGAAGGCTGAGCGGATTCGAGAAGGTCGATATCAAAAATCATGTGAGGCTTTGAAGTTCATCTTTTGAGTGGCTGTGAAATTAAGGGTGTCGAAAATCCCATGGCGGGATTGGCGCCTCGTCTTTCCAAAGCCCTGCTCGTGATTCCTTGGCGAGGATTTCCTCGCGAGCATATGAAGTGCGTTCGCCCAAGGGTTGCGTGCGCTCATATTTCTTGTAATGCCAAGCCAGCCCCAACTTGATCTGCCTCAGGTTGCAGTCTTGGCCGTCCACGACGATTTTCCCCAGCAGTCGCTTGTAGCGGTCAAATTTATCGCCTACGACCACAACTGCTTTTCCATAGGCGCAATCGCTCAGGGCTTCCTTTGATCGTTGTCCGAACGCTTGTCGCTTTTCCGGCGCGTCGATGCCAGTCAGACGGACTCGGTGCTGGGTGTTGGCTTCGTCAAGCACCGTGAGCGTGTCTCCATCTTGAATGGCGACGACTTTCCCGGTGATGTCGGCGTGGACCGGCAGCGACGAAAGCGCAGCGAGCAGAAATCCGAAGACGAGGCGCGTTCCACCTTCGCCACTGTTGCGCATCAAAAAAGGTCTCCTGTGGTCGGCATCGGTGGTGGGGCTGGCTTAGGCGGCTTGGGAGCCTTGGGCTTGGCGATGCGTGGCGCGAGCGGCGCAGGGTTGCCATCGAGCGGCCCCATCCACTGTTTGCAAAGCGACTTCGCCTCGGCCACGGGGCAAGACAGCCATTTGCTGTAATCGGATGGGTCGAGGATCACGACCATCCGCTTCTCGTCGCCTGGCTTGTGGAACCGCTTCATGAAGGGATGGTCGTCGGCGTTCACGGTCATCATCGCCATCGCGTAAGCGATGCGGCCGTCAGGCATCTCCCATGTGCGGTAGATTCCCGCGATGCCCATAGGCACGCCGCCGGGTTGTTGGATGTTCCAGCGCACCGATTTGCCGTTGGGGTCGGCCGGGTCGTAGTAAGGCTCGTAAAAGCCCTCGACAGGAATCACGCAACGCTGGCCTTTGGCCCAAGCCTCTTTGTATGAGCCTCGCTCATCGACCGTCTCGGTCCTGGCGTTGTAGGTGCGCTTGGCCCATTCGACTTTGGAAACGAAGTCTGGGACGAAGCGAAAGATCGCGTCGATGATGGCAAGCCGCCCGCCGCTCACCGTCCCATCGTCGAAAGCAAGCCGGATCATGGGCGCAAGGCCCGAAGGGAACACGTCGCTCGACGGCTCGTCCCGGCCGCGCTCGACGCCAAAGAAGGCGAGGAGACGGTCGTCGCGGGTCACGGGGCGATAGTTCGAACACATGCGGCGGCCTCCTTGTAATCATGCCCTGGCGATGGGCATGTCCTCCCATTCTGTCGTATATGCCGGCGTGCGCCTTTCCTGCTTCATGCTCCACTCGCGGTCGCTTCCCCGGTTGCCCGAGCTTCCCATGATCACCGTGCCTTTCCCGTAGCGTTGGTTGAGGCTGTCCAGGGCGGCCATGAGCTTCCCTTTGTCCGGCACGTCGTCGCCGAGATCAAGCTCGTTTTGGATGCGGGTGTCGGGCTGCAGCTCCAACAGCATCACTCCGCCCTTGGCGTAGTTGTAGCCCGGACGGTAGATGCGCTCCAACCCCATGACGGCCGCCGCGACGAGATGCCTCGTGTCGCAGGTGGGGCGCCGAAGGGGCACCGTGATGCAGCCCGAGTATTGCGCGTCGTCTTTGCGAAAGGGGCTGGTGCGGATGAACACGTGAACCAGGCCCGCGAGCCCGCTTTGCTTTCGGACCTTCTCGCCCGCGCGGGTGGCGAAGTCCGTCACCGCTTCGACCAATTGATATTTCTCCGTGATGACGTGGCCGAAAGAGCGCGTGTTCGCGATCTCTTTCTTGTCCGCGGGCACGTCTTCCAAAGCCACGCACGACACGCCTTGCAGTTCGCGCACCGTGCGCTCCAACACCACGCTCCACCCACGGCGGACCGTCGCGGGGTCGAGGGCCATCAACTGCGCGACCGTCCTCACGCCGCCATCATTAAGCTGGTTCGATATTTGCCTGCCGACGCCCCAGACTTCGTCCACGTTGGTCCGCTCCATCACGTCGGTGAACTCCACAGGAGACATCGCCGAGAAGTCGCAGACCTGGGCGAACTGAATCGGATATGAGCCAGGCTTGCGCTCAGCCGTCTTGGCGACATGATTCGCGAGCTTCGCCAGCGTTTTTGTCGAGCCAATGCCGATGCCGCAGGGGATGCCCACCCAGTCGAGGATGCGTGCGCGCATGCGGTGCCCATAGGCGACTTGGTCCCTCGTCACGCCAGCGAGGTCGATGAAGCTCTCGTCGATGGAATAAATCTCCTGGCGCGGGCCGAATCCCGCCGTCAGGCTCGCCACGCGGTCGGAGAGGTCGCCATACAACGCGAAGTTGGCGCTTAGAGCCACGAGCCCATGCGACTCAGACATGTGCTTGATCTGAAACCACGGGGCGCCCATCGCGATGCCCAGGGCTTTCGCCTCGTTGCTCCTGGCGATCGCGCACCCGTCATTGTTGGAGAGCACAACCACCGGAAGGCCGTTGAGGTCGGGCCGAAACACCCGCTCGCAACTCACATAGAAGTTGTTCCCATCGATTAGCGCGAACATGGCGTCACACCGGCACGAAGCGAGTGACTGACGCCGTCACCACGCCCCAGACGTTGAGCGTCTGGCCCTCTTTGGGCACGATGTCCGGGAAGGTGGGGTTGCCCGATTGGAGCTTGATGACGCCGTTCTTTTTGTAGAGGCACTTGACGAGGAAATCGTTGTCCAAGTGCGCGACGACGATGTGGCCGTGCCTGGCTTTCACCCCACGGTCGATGACGATCACGTCCCCGTCAAAGATTTTGTAGGCGATCATCGAGTCGCCGCTCACTCGCATGACAAAGGTCGCGGCCGGCCGCACGATCAGCTTGTCGAAAACATCGATCCGGGTGGCGCCCAGATCCTCGGCCGGAGAGGGGAAGCCCGCTTTGATCAGCGAATCGAGCTCGTGGACCCAAATGGGCGACGCGTCCAGCAGTTGCGGAAGTAGGGCGGACACGGAAGAGCGGGTTCAAAAGGGTGAGTGGGTGGTGATGGGGCGCAGCCACGCGGCAGCCGCTTCCTCGGGCGGCTTTGAGCGAAGCTCTGGGTTCTGCCAGATCACGACGGCGACTTCCTCCAGGTCGGCCGGCTCGACGCTTCGCCACCGCTCGTGCAGCCGCGCCGCGCAACGAGTGATCCATTCGATGGGATTGATCTGGTCCATTTGCAAATCATACTGTATCTAAAACCAGTGCTGTAATAATAAACAGTTTTGAGGAATTGCGCGCTTATGCGCTGATTGCATCGGTGCGCCATCGCTCTCGCAATTGAGCGACCGCATCAAACCTCGATTCGGCACACAGTGATGGAAATCTTTGACTTCGCGCGCAAACCCCTACTGGCGCCGAAGGGCCATTTGGATACATTGGAGAGTAGTAAAAACAGGGGGAATAAATGGGCTTTGGCAGCATTCAGCTACGGCGATTCATGCATCACATTAGCCCGGATCACTCGGCAAGCTTCAAGATGCTGCTTTATCACGCCGACTTGGGAGGTCAATTCGAGCGAGACGAGGATTGGGATGAGGTCTGTCGATTTGCCTTGTCGGAAGATCGCGCGCATGAATTCACTTCAGCATTTCAACGAAGGTATCTGTCCGCAGGCGGAGAAGATTTGGCGTCGCTGATCAAAGCTGACATGCAAGACAACTACATCTTAGGAGCGATCGCCCTCGCTCAAGTCGGCGCGGAGAAAAGTCTTCCAGTCATTCCCTGGAACGCATTTAACCGCCATTCATATGAGGGACTGCAAGGCGAATTCGCAGTCGTCCGCTTCCTGCATTGGGCGGGATTCGACATCAACGCCGCTGACTCCCAAGGAATGACTGCGCTGCACTATTTCGCCAGCCAACAGTATTTCCCAGGCACGAATCCGAGGGCCGTGAAATGGCTTGTTCAGCACGGCGGGAATGTGGCTGCTCGCAATGAAATGGGCGACACGCCTCTGATCTATTCGTCCGGCGTCCAAACTTGGGGGCGGCCAAACACAGAGAGCTTCGTCTACATGTTTTCCGGCGGCGCCGATCCATGGGCTGCTTCCGACGACGGAACCACTGCCATCTCGCTTCTTGAGCAGCTCGACGAGCAAGAGCCATCAGTGGAGCGTCGGGCGCTGATCGATGAGGTGGCCAAATTCCGAGACCAGGCCAATGCCAAGCGTCCAACATTGGATGAGCCACCTGCTGGTAACGGTCAGTTGCCTGAGCCGGTCGCGCTGCCAAGGCCTCCTGATGACGATGTGGCAAGCGATGATTCCATCATCAGGCGCGGGAACGAACTGCTTGGCGGATCGGTATTGAAATTTCAGTTGAAAAAAGTTGCGAATGCGATGGAGGCGTTCGCTGATATGAAGGCGACGTGGGCCTATACGGGTGGAGACGTCGCGAAATTGCTGCGGAACAACCCCAACAAAGATCAGGTCAGAAGAAAATGCGCCGCTTGCCTCGGACCATATTTCGACAGCGAAGAGGCTTGGGCAAATCACTTCCTTTCAGTAGGGCATTACCTCACCATGTATCGGACGACGCAAGCCGAAATCGATGAAGCACGGGCTTATTTGCATGCTTTCCCTTTCGAGGATGTAAACCTCATCTCGTCTGGTCGAAGTGACGACGAGGTGTCGCGAATGTTTTTATCCAGGGCTGGCGCTTCTACCAATCGGTCGATTGAGTGAGGGCGGCTCTCGCCACTGCGATTGCCGAAGCCCGGTCCGATGGTGTTGGCCTATTTCAGTGCGTTGTCGAAACTCAACATGGCCCGGTGGACGTGCTAGCGGAAGCTGTCTTCGAGCATGGAGGCCTGTCGTTCAAAGACATGGCCATCTATAAGCAAGTCGACCCCCCACCGCTTCCCAGGGGAAGCATTACGCGCCCATTGCGTGGCGCCTTGAGAAGCCTCTTGCGGGCTGCTGATTCCATGGGCTATGCTGATGTGACATTTGGGGGCCGAAGGGTGCCCAACAGCAGTTCCGCTAATCCAGGAAAAATCGTGACTATGAAAAGGCTGACATGAGCGTATACGAGGACGCCGTGGGCTTTCTGCGGATGAGGGGCGTCTCCGCGTCAAAGACGGTGCCTGAGCCTCTCATCGCCGATTTGAAAGAGCGCGGCTTAACCATTTCCGAATGCATCAAGGCCGTGAGGGAATCCGCTGGAATTTCTCTTGGCGAGGCCAAACTCTTAATTTCGGAAAGCCTTGCTTGGAGAGACGCCGCGCGTTCCGGCAAGGCGCTCCATCAGGAGGCGGAATCTGTGCTCGACTCTTTCCCGAGTGAGGATCCTAGGGGACCGAGACGCTCGGGCTAAACGGTCACCGCAGTGAGGCAGCAGCGCCGGCTCTGGGGGATCCCTCTCACCAGACTTGACTAGTCAGAAGTTGACTTGCACGCAAGAGGTGGCTTACAGTGGAGTCAGGCGCACGTCGACGCCTGCTGCCCACCACGGCAAACCCTCACGGGACGGCTTTTCATCACACATCATCAATCCTGATTCCCTTTGTAGGCGAGTCACTGGCAGTGGGCACCCGCGATTCGCATACGGAAGGAATCTGTCATGCGTTACATACCCACGTCCGACGCGCGCGTCGAACAACTCCGCAAACTCGCCAAGAAGCTTCAACGCAAAGGTGGCGGCAAACACTCCGACCTATTGGATAAGGTTGCCAAGCAGGCGAATTACGACCACTGGCATCACGTCGTCGAGTGTCACGGCCGAGGGGCCGCGGCGTCGGGCATGTCGACGCTTTGGCGCGAATGCGAAGCCATCGCCGCCGCAGAGCTGCGCGGCGAATCAAAGATGATCGTCACAGGGCCAGAGATAGGGGCCGGTCCCTTCGTTCTGTTTTCCACTGGAATCGGCGATGCTTGGCTCCTTGATCCCAGCGAGCAGCTCGGAATGTGCCTTGTCTGGCAGGGCTCTAAGCGGAAGCTGGCGCTCAGTGAGGATCCGTCCAAGCTCGAACTTGGGTTCGAGGGCCACTACGAGCTTCTGGGGAAGTTTTTCAGCATTCAAAGCCATGACGAAGACATTGGCGAAAGGGCGATCGCAGGTTACCCGCTCGATGAGCTGCGGCCTGTTCTTGAAGAGGTCAAGCCAGTCGATATCAAGTTTGCGGAAATTTTTGGGCAGTTCGACGCCGTTGAATTGACGCCAGACGTGATCGCCACTCTTGTTCGCCAAGGCTGGAGCGAAGAAACATTGCTTCAAGCTAAGAAAGACGGCCACCGTTACTCCCCCAGCCGCAATTCCATGTTGCTGCCAGTAATGTCCAGCGATGACGAGGATTTAGGCGAGGAAGAAGATGAGGATCAACCCTCCGCGCGTTGAACGAGCCGACCGAACAACATCGGTCGGCTTTCTTCTTCGGCTAGCTTAGGATCGAGGCCAACTGGCGTCCGATTTCGCGGGCCAGAGGTGTCGCGATGGCGTTTCCCGCATGACGCATGGCATGAGTGTGCGTCTCGTGATGGGCCGCCCATTCCGGCTGTCCTTGCATACGGCATGCCTCGCGAGGGGTCAGGGCGCGCGCTCCGCCTTTGACGCGGTATGCCCCGCTAAAACGGCCTTTTCCGCCGCTGCTGGCGGTAAGGGCGATTCCGATGCCCTTTGTGCTGTAAATCCGGTAACCCTGATGCTTTTTGCCGTCGATGTCACCCAAGCGGACGGTCGCGCCGACCCGCTCTGCGGGCTCGTCCGCATTGAGAGTCAGTTGGGATTCACTGATGGTCACCGGCACGCCGGATTCCATGATGTCTTCCACCGAGACAGAAGGAGCGGCCTCCTCCGGGAAGATGAATCCCATGAGGGCGTCCACGGGCACTCCCACTCGGGTGAACACCAGCACTGAACGCTCACGGTCCTGGGGCACGCCGAAGCCTGCCGAATTCATCACGCGATGCTGAGCGCGGTAGCCGGAAGCGAGCATGCGGCCGATGAGCTCGTCCGAATGCTTGCCGCCATGGAGGTTCAGGAACTTCGAGGAGCATTCAATGATGGCGACCTTGGCGTCGACTTCCTCGAGCAAACGCATGGAGGCGGCGTATGCGGCGGCCAGCTTGGGGTCCGCGAACCCTAGTCCTTTGCCGGACGGAGAAAACGCTTGGCAGAGAAGGCCCATCGTCACGATGTCGACCTTTCGGCCTTTGAGGCTCAGCGTGCATACGTCGTCGTGCATGGCCTTGGGGCGGACGTTTTGACGATAAACATCGCGGGCGTTCGCGTCGATCTCGCATGCGAGCTCGATGGTCGCCCCCAGGCTCGCCAAGCCCAGCGAGAAGCCGCCGTTGCCGCCACTGAAGATGTCGATGCAGGTCACGCCGCGAAGGGGCAGGGAGGCATCGTCCGCGCGGACCGTGACCATGGCATCGGCCATCCACGAGCGAATCGCTTCGATCTCGGCCAGCCAGGCGGAAGACTGGGAGGCACGGTGTCGTTGGGCGCGAATCATCAGCATGCCGCGATTCATCGCGTCCTCGACCGCCTCGCTTTTGGTTTGGAAGCGTGTCGACCCGCGGTGCAGCGGAGTCATGTCCAACGGCATGGCGTTCGACCGGCACAGCCAGCCAGGCTCGGCGATCCAGGCGCCGGGCTCGGCTTCGTGGGCCACAACCTGAAAGCCAATCTCGGCCTCTGTGGCTTCGCGAATCAGCTTGAAAGATGGATTGGAGATGACGCCGCGACCGTTGAAGAAGGTCGCGGCGTCGGGGGTCGCCAGGAAGTTGGCGAGAGCGCGGCAGGCGCGTGGGGAAGCTTTCAAAATATGACTCCGAACGGAGCCATGGCCATCATCTAAGAAGCCACGGCGAGTTCGGACGCCGGTTCACGGAAGAAAACTCCGCTACGGCTACCCTTGGCGGCCGCCAAGGGGTCATATCGACAGCCCGTCCAAGGGAATGATTTCCCCGCCTTTCGGCAAGCTGTATCGAGTGGGGATCAACCCCGATTAATCAGGTCCTACTTGGTCCTCGCGTTGATAGCCGCCGCGAGGAGAGGGTGCCGCCAATGCCATCATCGGACTGGGACCTGATGCCCAAATTTTAGGCGCGCAGAGCGTTTCGCGGGAAAAGCCCATTCCCTCGAATGCCGTCATGGTTGATGGGGACTATATGGGGACTGAGCATTGGATGAATTAGCGCAAAGCCAATATCCATGCGGGTTTTGAAGTCATCCCAAGGTAGTGCCGCATCATCGGCGTGTGAGCGGCCTCAGGCGGGGTAGGTGTGGCTAGTTTTAACGTCACGCCGAAAGTGTAGCGAGGGGCTAAAACGGCGCGTCTGGTGCGGCAGCTTGCGCTGGCTTGATGCGGCGTGGCTTGGCGGTCAGAGTGGGCTTTGCGGCTACGAAAGCATTTTCAATTGCGTTGTCTCGTGCGACTTCTGAATCCACCACAGGCCGGCCCACCGACGTTTTCTTCGGCTTGGGGGCTGCTTCAAACTGGCTGTACTTAGCCAGCGTGGCCACCATCTGGCCGTAAATGCGCGGGTTGGCAGCCACGCATTCGCCCTCATGCAAAAACTCGGAATCGCCTGTGTAGTTGCCGACCAAGCCGCCCGCCTCGGTGATCAGCAGCGAGCCTGCAGCCACGTCCCAGGGCTTCAAGCCGCTTTCAAAAAAGCCGTCGCTAAAGCCTGCAGCCACGTACGCCAAATCGAGCGCGGCTGCGCCCGGGCGGCGCACGCCTGCGGTTTGAACAATCATGTCGCCCAGCATCGCCAGGTGTTGCCTGAGCTTGTTGCCGGGCTGGTAAGGAAAGCCGGTAGAAATCAAACACTCTTGCAGGCGCGTGCGCTTGGACACGCGGATGCGGCGGTCGTTCATGTAGGCGCCGCGGCCTTTGGTGGCGCAAAAAATATCGTTGCGGGTGGGGTCATACACCACGCCTTGTTCGACCTTGCCATTCACCGCCAGCGCAATCGACACGCAATAAACCGGAAAGCCGTGAATGAAGTTGGTCGTGCCGTCAAGCGGGTCGATGATCCAGACGAAGTCAGAACTCTGCGCACCATGTTCGCTGCCGGATTCTTCGGCCAGAATGCCGTGGGTGGGGTAGGCGGTCAGCAGTGTTTCAATGATCACCGCCTCGGCTTTTTGGTCGATGTCGGTCACAAAGTCGTTGATTTGCTTGGTCGAGACACGAACCGATTCAATGTCCAGCGCGGCGCGGTTGATGATGGCGCCAGCGGCGCGTGCAGCCTTGATGGCCACGTTGAGCATGGGGTGCAGATTTGCTGACATAGAGGTGGGAAAGAACGGGCACAAACTGCAGGCCGACCATCGGGGGCAGCGACAATACCGATTTTACCTTGCCACTTTGCACTGACCGCCGTGAAAACTCGTTTCATCCTCATCAACACCAGCCACGCCGGCAACGTGGGCGCTGCAGCGCGCGCGATGAAAGTCATGGGCTTTGACGATTTGGTGCTGGTGGCTCCGCGCTGGGCCAACGTGCTGCGGCGCGAAGAAACCATTCAAAGGGCCAGTGGGGCGCTGGACGTTTTGAAGAATGCGCGCATTGTTGAAACGCTGGACGAAGCGCTTGATGGCATGACGCACCTGTGCGCCACCGCCATGACGCCGCGTGACTTTGGGCCGCCGACCCGCGCACCGCGCGAGCACTTTAAATCGCTATTAAATCAGGAGCTGTTCGCGCCCGAATTTATTGGGCTAGAGCCAGATTTGCCAGATAATAACGGGTTTATTTCATGTCAAAACGCTAAAACCCCCGACGGCGTTGCTTTTTTGTTTGGCTCTGAGCGCTTTGGCATGCAAAACGAGGACGTGTACCGCTGCAACGTGGCCCTGAGCATTCCGACCGACCCGAATTTTGGCTCGCTCAATCTGGCGGCGGCGGTGCAGCTGATTGCTTACGACTGGCGCGAGGCTTTGGGCGGATTCAGTGTTCAGCAGGCCACCGCTGCGCCCAGGCTGGCTGATGCCAAAGAGGTCGCAGGCATGCTGAAACACCTCGAACAAGCGCTGGTGGCCATTGATTTCTTAGACCCGTCGGCACCTAAAAAACTCATGCCGCGCCTGAACCAGCTGGTCAACCGCGCGGAACTCAGCCCGGAAGAAATCCATATCTTGCGGGGTATTGCCAAGATGATGATGAAAAAGTCTGTGCCTGCAAGTCCTTCACCGTGACATTAGACTAGCCACATGTTTTCACGCCTCCGCTCAGACATTGCCTGCATCCTGGACCGGGACCCGGCCGCCCGCACCACGTGGGAAGTGCTGACCTGCTACCCGGGCTTGCACGCGCTGGTGTTGCACCGCCGTGCGCACTGGTGCTGGCACAACGGCTTCAAGTGGCTGGGGCGCTTCATCTCGCATATTTCTCGCGGTCTGACGGGCATTGAAATTCACCCCGGCGCAAAAATCGGCACCTGTGTGTTTTTTGACCATGCGATGGGCGTGGTGGTCGGCGAAACGGCTGAAATCGGCGACGGCTGCACGATTTACCAGGGTGTGACGCTGGGCGGTACGTCGTTGTACAAAGGTGCCAAGCGCCACCCGACGCTGGGTAAAAACGTGGTGGTCAGCGCTGGCGCCAAGGTTCTGGGCGGCTTTTTGGTCGGTGACGGGGCCAAGATTGGCAGCAATGCGGTGGTGATCAAGCCTGTGCCCGCTGGGGCGACGGCGGTGGGCATTCCGGCGCGGATCATTCCAGCCAAAAGTGAGGGCGACAAAGGCGACGGCGACAAAGCCATCTCGGCTGACGTGGTAACCACCACGTTTTCAGCTTACGGCATCACGCTGGAAGACGACCCGGTGTCGCTGGCCATGAAAGGGCTGATCGACAGCGCCGCCACCCAGGAGCAGCAAATTGCGCTGCTCTGGCAGGCGATTGAAAAGCTGTCCAAAAGCGGTAACTACACTGGCACCAGCAAAGACTGCGTGCCCAGCGACGCAGCGCTTGAATGCACCTTTGAGGCCGACAAGCTCACCCAGCTGATGGGCAAGTAAGCCCCCAGCAATTACTTGACAGCCTGCAGGGCTGACGTTTTGGCAAACTCGGTCTGCGCCCAGTTGCCCGACAACTCCAGCCGGTAAGTTTCACTGCGCAGCCCCGACGCATTTTGCAGGCGGATGTAATAGGTACCGGGTTTTAAATCGCCCAGCACCAGGCTGGCCTTGCCATCAGTCATGTTGGCGCCTTGCACGGTGATGGCGCCTTGCGTCAAAGCGGCGTCACGCGCCACGATCGCGGAATAACTGCTGGCCTGCATCGCCTGGCCACTGGTTTGCTGGCCTGTCCAGCTGAGCACGGTTTTGCCTACGACAACGCTGACGCTTGAATCGGTCACACGCCATTCGCCGTCTTTCACGGCAATTAGCTTGACTGTGTTAAAGCCTTCCAGCCCGACGGCGTCAATGCCGCGTACGCGCGCAAACCAGTTGCCGTTCGGCAGGCTGGCCAGGTCGGCACTGGCGTTGCTGGCAACTTTCAGGTCGCGCACAATCTTGTCAAACTGCTCGTCGCTGGCTACCTGCACGTGGTAGGCACTGGCCCCTGCCAGCGCGGGCATTGGCCAGCTGCCCTGAGGTTTGACCACGTCGGACGGAATACCCGACAGGTCAGGTGCGGGCAAAAGCGTCACGACCTTGATGTCTTTTTCTTGCGGCTTGAGGACCGCGCCTGTGCCCATTGGCAAATCAGCGCCGCTGGCCTGCGCGGGATTGTCGGCGCGCACTTTACCCTCGATGACTTCAGTGCGGGCGGCTTTGCCCAACGGGTCGTCATAAGCCACGCGAAACTCGGTGCCGCGCACGCCGACGATGGAGGTGGGCGTTTCAATTTGCAGGGGCGTGGCGCGCTTGCTGGTTTTTGAGGCCAACGCCTCGAGCGCGCCTTCTGTCAGCCGCATCAAGCCTGAAAACCAGTTGGTCGAGCCGCTTTTGGACGAATCGCGCATGGCGTAGTCGCGGTTGGTGACGACCTCTGCCAGGCTGTTGGGCAAAACCTTGATGCGGCTGCCGTCACCGAGTTCAATAACCGCAGAACTGTTGCTGCCCGTTTTAATTTTGGCACCGTCTGCTACGGCTGCGCCCGGCTGCACGCCATTGCCGGCCAGCGTCACGTCACCTTCAGCGCTGATCACTTTGCCGCCGGATGCTTGTGATTTCAAAAAGCGCAGCGGTATGTTTAACTGCTGGCCGAGAACGATGAGATTCGGGTTTTTGAGCTGGTTAAATGTGGCAACCTCGTTCCAGGCGCGGGGGCTCGTCAGCATCTCGCGGCCAAATTTGCTGAGGTTGTCGGACGGCTTGACGACGTAAGGCAAGCTGGGTTCTGTGGCGGTCGTTTGTGCAAACGCCGCCATACCAAGCGATGACAGTATTAAAACGATAGCTGCTTGCGCCCGAATGGATTGGGCTGCAGCGGTTTTTTGGTGTTGAATGTGCATAAATGGTCGGGTAGTTGAATGCTTGTTAGCTGGCCAATGCCGCTTTGACGGCACTCGATATTTGCCCCATTTCCGCCTTGCCCGTCAACGCGGCCTTGGCAGCACCCATGACTTTGCCCATGTCGCCCGGCCCCATTTTGGTGCCCGACGCTGTGGCCAGGTCGGCCACGACGGCTTTGACCGCAGCCAGCACCTCGTCAGCACTCAGGCGCGCGGGCAGGTAAGCCGTCAGCACCGTGATTTCCTGCGCTTCCTTGTCAGCCATGTCCTTGCGATCTGCTTTGGTGAAGGCCTCAATCGAGTCTTTGCGCTGTTTGATCATTTTGTCGATGATGGCAATGACGGCTGCATCGTCCAGCACCACACGCTCGTCGACTTCTTTTTGCTTGCACGCCGACAGCAGCAGGCGGATGGTACCCAGGCGCTCGCTGTCCTTGGCGCGCATGGCGGTTTTCATGTCTTCGGTGATCTGGTCTTTAAGTAGCATCGTGTTTCCTGGTCATCCATAGTAGAAAAGCCCGCAGATGGAAATCTTGCGGGCTTTTACTGAGCTGCTGCAATACGGTTTAGTACAGCTTTTTGGGCAACTGCATCGCACGAATGCGTTTGTAGTTGCGCTTGACGGCGGCCGCTTTTTTGCGTTTGCGCTCGGCCGTTGGCTTTTCATAAAACTCACGGGCACGCAAGTCCGTCAGCAGAGCCAGTTTTTCAATCGTCCGCTTGAAGCGGCGCAGTGCTACGTCAAAAGGCTCGTTATCTTTTACGCGAATGGTCGTCATTGTTCAAAAATTTCCAATATTGTGCATCTTATTAGCCATTGATTTGATCAGAATCTAGCCAGATGCGGGTTTGCTAGCAAAGCCTGTGAGTATAACAGGCTGAATCGGTTGCCGGTGTTATTTCATTTGAGAGCAAGCGGGTTGCCAATGCGTTTTGCTACGTGTCCCCCGGCCCCAAAACTTGGGGAGGGGCCTCCTCCTTGACCTCCGCAAAACGCATCGGCAACCCACTTTGGGGTTTTATCCCAACTTTTGTCAAGCAAACTGTCAAGCAACGGGTATGGCGTGTTTGTCGCAGCGAAATCAAGGAGGAGCCCCCTCCCCAGATTTTGGGGGGCGGGAGACATTCGCGGCGACAAATACGCCGTGGCCGTTGTGGGTAAGGAAGCCGTCTTCTCGCCTTCAACGAACCGAAAGCGCATTCCCACAAGCAAACCCGCTAGCCCAGGCCCACTGAAAGTTATACCCGCCCAGCCAGCCGGTTACGTCTACCACTTCGCCAATGAAGTACAGGCCGGGCTGTTTTGATTCCATGGTTTGGGAAGACAGGTCTCGCGTATCTACGCCGCCAGCGGTGACTTCGGCCTTTTTGTAGCCTTCGCTGCCGTTGGGCAAGATTTGCCAGTCGGCCAGGCGCTCGGCCAGATGGGTAAGGGCTTTGTCAGTGGCATCGCAAATCGGGCGCTGCAGCGCTGCGTCTGTGCTGGCCCAGGCGTCTGCCAGGCGGCTGGGCACCACGCTCGCCAGCTCGTTAGCGATAAGCTTTTTGGAGCTGGCTTTGGCGCGCAACAGGCTTGCAGGCAAGTCCTGGCCAGGTGCCAGGTTGATGCGCAGGCTGTGGCCTTCGCGCCAGAAGCTGGATATTTGCAGCACCGCCGGGCCGCTCAGGCCTTTGTGGGTAAAGAGCAGGTCTTCTGCAAACACAGTAGCTTTTTTGCGCTGCTTGGGTGTGGCATCAGGTGCGCCAGTTTCAATTTGCACAGGCAGCGCCAGGCCCGCAAGCTGCGCAAAAGGCAGCCAGGCGTCACCGTCAAACGTCAACGGCACCAATGCAGCGCGCGGCTCGACCAGTCGCAGCCCAAACTGCTGGGCGATGCGGTAGCCAAAATCGGTAGCGCCAATTTTTGGAATCGATAAACCACCCGTGGCAATGATGATTTGCGGTGTTTCCACCACGCCCCTGTCAGTATCAATTTGATAGCTGCTCGCGCCCGTATTGGTTGGGCCTCCGGCATTATTTATACCTGAATAAGCCACTTTTTTAACACTGCTAGGCTGCCAGCGTTCAACCTGGCCTGCTGCGCATTCAGCCAGCAGCAGGTTAATCACGTCTTCTGCCGAACGGTCACAAAACAGCTGGCCCTTACCCTTTTCTTCATGCTTTTCGTGAAACGGCACGCCGTGCTTTTGCAGCAGGGCAATAAAGTCTTGCGGCGTGTAGCCTGCCAGAGCGGAGCGGCAAAAGTGCGGGTTGTCGCTTAAAAAGTTGGCGGGTGACACGTCACGGTTGGTGAAGTTGCAGCGCCCGCCGCCTGAAATGCGGATTTTCTCAGCCACCTTCTCGCTGTGGTCAATCACCAGCACCTTGAGCCCGCGCTGGCCAGCCGTGGCGGCGCAAAACAGGCCGGCAGCGCCTGCACCAATTACCACGGCATCAAAATAATGTGTCAAATAAGCCTCTAGACCAATGGATTCGGGCGCGAGTAGCTATTAAATAAATAGCGTTTTTCTGCGCAAATGAAACCTTATTTTAGGTGCTGTATTGACGCTTGGTGTAACCTTAAACCATGTCAACCGATCTGAGTCCTGCCGACATCTCCCGCATCATTGAAATGGCTTGGGAAGACCGCACCACGTTTGAGGCGATTGAGCTTCAGTTTGGGCTCAATGAGTCAGCGGTTGTGGCGCTGATGCGCCGGGAGATGAAGGCGTCGTCATTCAGGATGTGGCGCAAGCGCATGGCGGGGAGGGTGACCAAGCATGCGGCGCTGCGGCCTGCAGAGATGAACGATGGTGGGCCGCACATTGCGCGGCACCGCATCCCGCAAAGGTAAGCTTTTCAGGCTTGTTTTTGCTGGTTGGCCGCGTCACTAGCCACTGCCGCCGAACCTTGCAACACATCGCCCACCACAATCACGCTGGGACTTTGCAGCCCTTCACGCTCAATCGTGGCGCGCAAGCTGCCCAGCGTTGCTACCGCGTGGCGCTGGCTGGGCAAGCTGGCGTTTTGAATGATGGCGACGGGCGTGCTGGCCGCCAAGCCCTGCAACAACTCGTTTTGAATCTGCTCGGCGCCTGTGACACCCATGTAAATTACCAGCGTCAGCTTGGCCTCAGCCGCTGTGGAAGCGAGCAGCGCCCAGTTGGTGCCGGCATCGCCCGGCTTGGCGTGGCCGGTGACAAATACCACGCCGTGCGCGTGGTCACGGTGGGTGAGCGGCACATTCAGCGAAGTCATGGCGGCCAGGCCAGACGTGATGCCGTTGATGACGGTGACTTCAATACCTGCGGCGTGCAGCGCTTCAATTTCTTCGCCGCCCCGGCCAAAAATAAATGGGTCACCGCCTTTTAGGCGTACCACGTTGTCGCCTTCTTTCACCGCCATGACCATCAGCTTTTCAATGAAGGCTTGCGGTGTTGAACTGCAGCCACCGCGCTTGCCTACGTACACAATGCGCGCTTGGGCTCTAGCAAACGCGACGATGTCTGGGTTGACCAGATCGTCAACAAACAGAACGCTTGCGGCCTGAATGGCCTTGAGTGCTTTGAGCGTAAGCAATTCTGGGTCGCCTGGACCCGCACCCACTAGGGTGCATCGTCCATTCGCCACCAGGGTGCACTTACCTGTAAGCATGTTGTTTTTCATAGCTGTTTAACCAGTCGCAAGATGTGTTCCACCTGCATGGCAATCGACGCGGGTACCGGATGTTG
>JANYED010000210.1 GCA_025363315.1 Polaromonas sp. | reverse complement strand
GTCACCACCGACGATGACTCGCCCGGCAAGTTCACTAAAATCGCGGTGGTCGAGCCGCCGTATTGCGCACCGTAATAAATACCAGCCAACATGATGAGAGCGGACACCGGAGGCAGCGCATAAGTGGCTGGCAACAACATGGCGATAGTGGCCACCGGGCCAATGCCGGGCAACACCCCAATCAGCGTACCCAGCAAGCAGCCGACAAACGCATAAACAAGATTGATGGGCGTGAACGCGACACCAAAACCCAAAGAAAGATTTGAAATCAGATCCATTTTTTTATCCTAGATGGTTTGGCAGTTGCTTAACGCGTCAGAAACGCTGGCCACACCGGAAATTGGAGCTTGAGGACCACCACAAACGCGATGTAGCTGCCTATCGCCAAAATGGTCGCCAAGATGAAGGTGTTTTTTACCTTCCAGCCCGGCTCAGCCAGGCTGGAAATAAATGTCAGCGCGTAAATGCCGACAATCATGCCCATTGCCGGCAATTTGATGCTGGGCAGGCCGCCCAGCAGCACGCCAAAGGCCAGGTTAGCCAAAATAATGAACACCAACGGCTTCCATGCCCAAGAACCAATTTTGTCGCCGCCAACCGTCTCAACGACCAGCGCCTTGAAGGTGATGGCAGCGCCCAAAATTGCCATCAACACCCCCAGCATGAGTGGGAAGTAGCCCGGGCCCATGCGGGCACCGCTGCCAACGTTGTAGGTGGTTGCACCCCATGCAAACGCCACGCCGACACCCATAAACATAAGGCCGGAGAAAAAGTCTTTTTGACTCTTGATATTCACGACTGGTCTCCTCAGTAGATAAATTGACTGACACGATTGTGCATTTAATTCACCCTGCACGGCATGTGGCTTTCACCTATAAGAAGCTTGCAGGCCTGTCCAAAAGGCGGGCCGCATCAGGACATCGGCGGTGTTGAAGCGAGTATTTCGTCAATCGTGGTCAGCCCTTCAGCCACCTTGAGCGCCCCGCCCAGCCGCAGGGGCCGCATACCATCAGCGACAGCCTGGCGGCGCAGCGCATCGATGTTCGGCTCTTTGGAGACTTTTTCCTTGAAGCCTTCAGTCACTGTCAAGAGCTCATACAAGCCCAGGCGGCCCTTGAACCCCGTCAAGCGGCAGTCCACACAACCGACTGGCTTGAAAGGCCGGTAGCCACCGTTGAGCTGCCAGGGCTTGACCAGCTCGGTCAGCGCGTCACGCGATGCGCCATCGTCTTTATCGCGACAGTTGCCGCACAGCGTACGTACCAGGCGTTGGGCCAGTACCCCCAACAGCGTGGCATTGATCAGATAAGACGGTACGCCCAACTCCATCAAACGCGACACCGCCGACGGCGCATCGTTGGTGTGCAGGGTGCTGAACACCAGGTGCCCGGTCAATGCAGCCTGCACGGCCATTTCAGCGGTTTGCAGGTCACGAATCTCACCCACCATGATGATGTCCGGGTCTTGCCGCATCAGCGCGCGCAGGCCCTCAGGGAAGTCAAAGTCCAGATGCGGCTGCACCTGAGTCTGGTTAAACGACGGCTCAATCATCTCGATCGGGTCTTCGACCGTGCTGACATTCACAGCTTCGGTCGCCAGGCGCTTCAGCGTCGAATACAGTGTGGTGGTTTTGCCCGAGCCGGTCGGCCCGGTCACCAAAATAATGCCGTGTGGGCGCTGCACCAAGGCCTCCCAGCGCTTGGCATCGTGCTCGGCAAAGCCCAGCGCGTCCAGGTCTTTGGCGGTCGAGTCCGGGTCAAAAATCCGCATGACCATTTTTTCGCCAAAGGCGGTCGGCAGCGTCGACAAGCGCATTTCAACTTCGTCGCCGCGTGGGTTGCGGGTTTTGATGCGGCCGTCTTGCGGTCGGCGCTTTTCCACCACGTCCATGCGGCCCAGCAGCTTGATGCGCGCTGTAATCGCGTTGTGCACGGTCATGGGCAGCTGGTACACAAGATGCAGCATGCCGTCGATGCGAAAGCGGATCACGCCCTGTTCACGGCGCGGCTCTAAATGAATATCGCTGGCGCGCTGGTCAAAGGCGTATTGCCACAGCCAGTCCACCACCTGCACCACACCCTGATCGTTGGCGTCAAGCTGCTTGTTGGTTTTGTTCAGCTCAACCAGTTGCTCAAAACTGGCGCCACCTGAATTGCCGCCAGACTTGATCGCCGCCTTGACCGATTTAGCCAGCGCAAAAAACTCTGCCGTGTATTTGCTGATGTCCAGCGGGTTGGCCACGACCAGTCGCACGCTGCGCTTGGCCTGGCGTTCGACCTCAGCGACCCAGTCGGTGATAAAAGGCTCTGATGTGGCCACGACAACTTCGTTCGGCGTGACCTGCACCGGCAGCACCTTGTGCCGCTCGGCATAGGTGGCAGACATGGCATCGGCGACCTTGCCCACATCCACTTTGAGCGGGTCGATCCGCAGGTAGCTGAGCTTGGCGCGGCCTGCCAGCCACTGAGCCATGGTTTCGATGTCCAGCGGCTTGCCGTCTGCCACCCGCGTCATGCTGACGCTGGCCAGGCGGATGAGCGGCGGCTGCGAGCTTTGCACCTGCGCACATCGGGCAATAGTGCGGGCTGCCTCGGCGGGGCTGATGACGCCATCTTCATTGAGCCATTCGACCAGTTTGCGCCAGTCCAGCGGGCCAACGTGAGGCACGTCATAGCGGGGGGGTGCGGCTTTACGCGGTGAAGTGGCAGGTGTGGGTGGCATGACAGCGCTCATAGTTCGAACTTTAACGTATCACTAGCTCAGGTGACGGGTTTAAAAAGCCTCAGCCACTTTTTGGCAGGCAGGCCCCAGCGCGATTCAATCTCGGCAGCACGCAGCAACAACTCAGCGCGCTCTGGCCGCGTTGGCTCGCGCTGGGCCAGTACCACGGTGTTGCCTTCTTTGGTCGGCCTGAAAGCCCACAGTGCCTGCGGGCCAAAGGCCTCGGCGATTTTGGCTAAAGATTGTTCGTAGCTTGCGTTGCGGCCAAACAGGTTGACCGTCATCACCCCGTTTTCTTTGAGCAACTGGTAGCAGTGCTCGTAAAACTCAAGGCTGTCCAGTACCGGCGCGGCGGCTTCATGGTCATACAAATCGACATGCAGCAAATCAACCGTTTCCCTGTGCTGTGATTTTTGAATTTCCAGCCCCGCGTCAGCCTCAATCACTATCAGGCGTTTGTCGTCCTTGGGCAGCTTGAACCAGCTGCGGCACGCCGTAATGACCTGCGGATTGATTTCAATCGCCGACGTCGTCGTACGCAACTTTTTATAGCAAAACTTGGTCAGCGCGGCCGACCCTAGGCCAAGCTGCATGGCGTGCAATTTGGGCGCGGTCAGCGCGTCGAAAAACAGCAGCCCCGCCATCATGCGCTGCACGTATTCCAGCTCAAGGAGATACGGCTCATCCAGCAGCATCGAGCCCTGCACCCACAGCGTACCCAGGTGCAGGTAGCGCACGTCCCCGTAGTCAGAGAAGTTGACTTCAGGGAAATTGACCGTTTCAGCTGTTTGTTTTTTAGCCATTCAATCCATATTTTTCAAAAACGTCACGCCAGGCGGCCAGTTTGCGCTCAAAACTCCAGGAGGCATTGGCAGGGCTGGTCGACGGAAGTTTATAAACCGGCAAACCGAGACGCGCCGTATGCTTTGCATGTTTGAAGCTCTCGCCGCCGTTGTGCGCAATCGCCTGCAAGTCGGGGCAGAAAAATTTGAGGCTTGAAAAATCATTGAGCACTGGCTGGCGAATGTTGCTGTCCAGGCTGCCTTCACGGTCGCAGCTGGCATACACATCCCACAAGCCGAGCTTTTTTGACAAAAGCCACTCACTTCGAATTTGATAGCTGCTCGCGCCCGACTTTATTGAGCTAGAGGCATACTTTGTACCTAAAAGCGCATTCAAAAGCGGCCAAAACTGATTTTGAGGATGGCCGTAGTATTGCTGCGCCTGCAACGAGGCCACGCCCGGAAAGCTGCCCAGTATCAGCAAGCGCGTCTGGCGGGAAATCAAAGGCGGCAGCCCTGTCAGCAATTGAGTAACCCACGCAGTTTGGGCAAGGCTTGCAAGGCATTGGCCGTGGTGGCGGATGCCAGAACTTGCACCGCGATGCCGCGCAAGTCGGCGACGTGCTGCGCTATGCGCGGCAATTCGGCGGGTTCGTTGCGGCCCTGCGGCTGGCCGAACGCCCGGTCGCTGGCTGTGGTGTACAGCCAGTGCGGGGGAATGTCGGGCGAATCGGTTTCCATCACCAGCGCGTCCAGCGGTAATTGCGTGGCTAAACGCCGGAGCTGCAACGCGGTTTCAAAGGTCACCGCCCCGCCAAAGCCAAGTTTGAAACCCAGTTTGATGAACTCCTGCGCCTGCTGCTGGCTGCCGTTGAAGGCGTGGGCAATGCCGTACCAGCCACCGGGCGGTGCCAGCTCTCGCAGATGTTTGAGCAGCCTGTCGGCCGAACGCCGCACATGCAAAATCACAGGCAGCCGGTACTTTTTAGCGAGTTTGAGCTGCTCGCGATAAAAATATTCCTGCCGTTCACGCATGGCGAGCGTCATGAGCTCGGGCACGAAAAAGTCCAGGCCGATTTCGCCCAATGCCACCAAGCGTGGGTCTGGCTGGCACAGCGCCAGCCTCTCGCCCAGGGTTTCGCCCAAGGTTTCGTCCAGGGTTTTCAAGTCAAACTCATGCGCCTGCGGTACGCAGCCGGGGTGAATGCCCAACGCGTAGCTGTAATCAAATTGTTCAGCCAGCCCGCGCACCACGCCAAAGTTACCCACATTGACGGCAGGAAGCACGCAATGCCCAACACCTGCCGCTAGGGCACGTGCGGCAACATCGGCCACGTCCTGCGCCAGCTCTGGCGCGTCCAGATGGCAATGCGTGTCAATCCAGATTGTCATGGGGCAGAAGTCAAAGTCAGGTGCACAAATTGAAAAATCGTGATAGCGTGAGCGTACATTGTCACAGATGCACCGATGAAACGACCCGCGCTTTACAGCAGTTCAATCAAACCGCCCAACGTGCCTGCCCCGGTGCATGACATGCTGGAGCCGCCCGCCTCGGCAGCTGCGCCCGGCAGCCCCCGGCGATTCGCAAGGCTGCGCCAGCGCATTGCTTCCAACCAGTTTTACCTGCTGTGGTCGGTGGTCGGCCTGCTGGCGCTGATGCTGGCATTGAGCATGGTTTACCGCACCACCAGTGAGCGCAAATTGACGCAGGAAAACATCAACGCAGCGGTTTTGAAAACGCTGGAAACTACCCAGCTGCCTTCGGCCGCCGCCAAGGCATACGAGCTGATCAGTCCGTCGGTGGTGCGGGTGGTGGGGTACAGCAAAGCCGAGGGCAAGGGTAAAGACGGCAAAGACAGCAAAGATGCGAAAGAGGGCGAACGCAGTGTCGGCACCGGCGTGGTGATTGTCGACAAAGGCATTATTTTGACCAACCTGCATGTGGTGCGCGGTGCAGAGACGATTCACATAACCTTTGCCGACGGTCTGACAACCACCGCATCCATCACCGGCGTGCAACCCGAAAACGACCTGGCTGTGCTGCAGGCTCACAAAATCCCGGACGACATGATTGCCGCCACCATGCGCTCCACCGCCGACCTGCGGCCCGGCGATCAGGTGATGGCGGTGGGTTACCCGTTCGGTATCGGGCCATCGGCTTCTAGCGGCATTGTGTCGGGCCTGGCAAGAACTTTTCGCTCGCCCGAAGGTCAGCAGGAAATGCGCAACCTGATTCAGTTCGACGCGGCCGCCAACCCTGGCAATTCAGGCGGGCCGCTGATCACGATGGACGGCGAGGTCGTCGGTATCGTGACCGCGATTTACAACCCGAACCAGCAGCGGACTTTTGTTGGCATCGGGTTTGCCGTTCCAATTGAGAATGCCGCGTCGGCTGCTGGCATGCCGCCTTTTTAATCCTTCCATCTCAACGTCAAAAACATGCAAGAAACCCAGAACACCGCCCAGCTCATGGAGCAAATTCTCTATGAAGTCAAACGCATCGTCGTCGGACAAGACAAATTTTTAGAACGCGTGATGGTTGCCATCCTGGCGCAAGGCCACCTGCTGGTTGAAGGGGTGCCCGGGCTGGCCAAAACGCTGACCGTCAAAACGCTGGCCAACACTGTGACGGGTGACTTCAAACGCATTCAATTCACGCCCGACCTGGTGCCAGCCGACTTGATCGGCACGCGCATTTACAACCAGAAGACAGGCGAGTTCAGCACCTCGCTTGGCCCAGTGTTTACCAACTTGCTGCTCGCCGACGAGATCAACCGTGCGCCTGCCAAGGTACAGAGTGCGTTACTTGAAGTCATGCAAGAGCGACAAGTCACGATTGCCGGCGTGACACACAAAGTGCCCTCGCCTTTCCTCGTCATGGCCACCCAAAACCCGATCGAAACTGAAGGCACCTACCCGCTGCCTGAAGCGCAGGTGGACCGCTTCATGATGAAAGTGCTGGTGGATTACCCGACCGATGAAGAAGAGTTTGTGATTGTGCAGCGCGTGACAGGCCCGGCCGTGGCGGTGTCAGCGGTTGCCACCACCGCACAGCTCGCCGCGCTTCAGGCCGAATGTCGTCAGGTCTACGTTGACCCGTCGCTGGTGCAGTACGCTGTGAAATTGGTGTCAGCCACCCGCACGCCCGAAAAGCACGGCATGAAGGAGTTCGCCCGGTTCATCACCTTTGGCGCCAGCCCGAGGGCCACTATCAATTTGACGGAAGGCGCACGGGCCCTGGCCATGCTGCGCGGCCGCACATATGCGCTGCCCGAGGACATGACCGATCTGGTGCCGGACGTACTGCGCCATCGGTTAGTGCTCTCTTACGAGGCGCTGTCCGAAGGCCTGAGCGCAGATGCCGTCGTTGCAAAAATCATGGCCAAAATTCCGCAGCCCGCAAAACCTTTAGCGCATGAGCAACTCGCAGCCTAAACAAAAAGAAGGCGCAGAGCAGCTCCTGCGCAGGCTGGAGTGGACGGTGCTGCGCCGCCTCGACGGCTTGCTGCAAGGCGACTACCGCACGCTGCTGCGCGGCACAGGCATGGACCTGGCTGACCTGCGCGAGTACCAGCACCATGACGATGTGCGGCACATTGACTGGAACGTGACCGCTCGCCTACAGCAACCGCATGTGCGCGTTTTTACCGAAGACCGCGAAATGAGTGCCTGGTTTTTGCTCGACCTTAGCCCGTCGATGGACTTTGGCTCTGGCGAGCAGCGCAAGCGGGGCTTGTCGGCTGAATTTGTCGGTGTGCTGGCGCGAATGTTGACGCGCCACGGCAACCGTGTGGGTGCGATGCTGTACGGCTCGGGGGTGGATACGGTGGTACCCGCGCGCGGCGGCAGGCACCACATTTTGCAGCTGCTGCACACGCTGCAAACACGGCCTGATGCAGCGCAGGCGGGGCCGACAAAACTGTATGAGTTGCTTGACGCTGCGGCGCGTCAAATCCGCCGCCGTTCAACGATTTTTGTGGTGTCAGACTTCATCAGCGAATCTGGATGGGTAAAGCCACTCGGCATGCTGGCGCAACGCCATGAGGTGGTAGCCGTCCGGTTACTGGACCCAATGGAGCTTGACTTGCCTGACCTGGGTTTGGTCCCCATCCTCGACGCAGAGACTGGCGAGCAACTGCTGGTAGATACCAGCGACAAAGGCTTTCGCCAGCGCTTTGCGCGCATCGCGGCGCAGCGTGAAGCCGACTTGCGCCAGTCGCTTGCCAAGGCAGGTGTGGATACGCTGGAGCTGTCCACCGATGGTGATTTAGTCGACTGCCTGACACGCTTTACCGACTTGCGCAAGCGCCGGGCAAGAGCGTTTGCGGGTGGCGGGATGCCTGCGCATCTGATGCGCGCCGCTTAAAAAATAAGGATCGATCATGACCTTTCCCACAACATTTCCGATGACGTTTATGTGGCCGCAGTTCTTGTGGCTGCTGCTGGCACTGCCCTTGCTGATACTGCTTTACGTCTGGCTGCTGCGCCGCAAGAAAAAACTCGCGCTGCGTTACGCCAGCCTGTCTATCGTGCGCGAGGCCATCGGCAAAGGCCAGAGCTTTCGCAGGCACATACCGCCGCTACTGTTTTTGCTGTCTCTTGCGGCCATGCTGATCGCCTCCAGCCGGCCGTTTGCTGTCATCACGCTGCCCGCAGACCAGCAAACCATTATGCTGGCGATGGACGTGTCTGGCAGCATGCGGGCGACCGACGTCAAGCCGAATCGGCTGGTGGCGTCACAAGACGCGGCCAAAGCTTTTCTGGCCGAGTTGCCGCGCAACATTCGGGTGGGCATTGTGGCTTTTGCCGGTACGGCGTCGGTAGTGCAGCCGCCCACGCTGAGCCGTGAAGACCTGGTCGCCGCGATCGACAAGTTTCAGTTGCAGCGCGGCACAGCGATTGGCAACGGCATTGTGGTGTCGTTGTCTGAACTGTTCCCTGATGCAGGTATTGACATCGCGTCGATGCAAACGGGCCGGGAGCGCCAGCGCGGCGTGGCCATTGACCAGCCAGCAGCGGCAGGTAAAGAGAAAATGCCGTTTGTGCCGGTCGCGCCCGGATCATATACGTCTGCTGCTATCATTTTATTAACAGACGGCCAGCGCACCACGGGTGTCGATTCAATGGACGCCGCCAAAGCCGCTGCTGACCGGGGCGTGCGGATTTACACCGTTGGTGTGGGCACGGTCGATGGCGAAACGATTGGTTTTGAAGGCTGGTCGATGCGCGTCAAGCTCGACGAAGAAACCCTTAAGGGCATTGCGCGCAACACGCAGGCCGAATACTTTTATGCGGGCACAGCTGGCGACCTGAAAAAGGTTTATGAATCGCTGAGCTCGCGCCTGACGGTGGTGAAAAAAGAAACCGAAATATCGGGCCTGCTGGCATTGGTGGCGGCGGCATTTGCGCTGTTGTCCGCCGGGTTGTCGCTCGCCTGGTTCAACCGGATTCTTTAAAGCCCTCTAAGACTCTTTAGCCATTTTCAAACATCCCATCAGTGCCTGCGTGCTGCCGATCTGATTGGCCAGCACCAGAACCAGCCGGGCATTAAGGCTTTCTGACTGCTCCCGGCTCAGGCCCTGGTGCGCGTCCAGCAGGCTTTCGTAAAAAGCGTCCGCGTCCTCAAAGTTCAGATCCGTTGATACTTGCATGGTCATGCTGCTGTTCCCGTTTCACGTGGCCCGCTACCCGTTGCCAGCCGCGCTGCCCGCTCAAGCGCCGCATCGAGCTGTTGGCCCGTGGTGACTATGTAACTGTCAGGCCGTAGCAATGCCCAGCGTGCGCCATTGGCGGTCTGTTGCAACCGGCTTTTGACGTCGCGCACGTGTTCAGTTGCCGTGGCCGTGGCCCGCGCGTCCGGCTGCACTACCTGAACACACCGCAGCTGCAGCTTGACGCTCAAACCACGCAGATGCCGGATTTCTTTTCCGCTCAAATCGCCGAGCACCAGCAGCAGCAAACGGCCACGCGCCCACGCCATCAGGTCAGCCACATCACCGCTGCTGCCGTCGGCCCAGTTAAAGGCGATATTTTGCAGCGCCCTGCCGCCAGTGCCTGGCCCACACACCGGGCTGCGGCTGTACACGTTGGGCGACGACATGCGGCCGGTGTTGACCAACTGTCGCGCAAAGGCATAGCGCTTAGCCAGGCTGATGGTTGCACTGCGAAAAACGCGTTCAGCCCCGTCGGCAGGCCGTAAAAATCTCGCAGTGCGGTTGGTGACCAGCACGTTTTGTTCGGCTGCTTCGTGGCGCTCGTGGTGGTAGCTCGCCAGCAATGCGGGTGCGGCGTGGCCCAGGCTGACGGCCGCCAGCTTCCAGGCCAGGTTGTCAGCATCCTGCACGCCCGAGTTGCCGCCGCGCGCGCCAAACGGGCTGACCACATGCGCCGCATCACCCACAAAAAACACCCTGCCGTGGCGCAGCTGGTCAAGGCATTCGCTGCGGTAGGCATACGGGCCGACCCAGACAATTTCATACTCATCATGCGGCACGTCACGGCCCAGCTGGCCGTTAATGCGCTCACGCACAACGTCTTCACGGCTGACTTCTTGGGGGTCTGCATCCGGCTGCATCTGGTAATCAATGCGCCACACGCCGTCGGCCATCAGGTGTTGCCACACGGCCCGGCCCTCGTTGAAAGGCGCTTCTATCCAGGTGTGGCGCTCTACCGGCGGTGGGTTTTTAAACCGCACGTCAGCAATGCACCAGCGGTCATCCCCTTTTTTGGCGGTGACGGATGCAAGGCACCAGGCGCGAAACTGGCTGCGCGCGCCGCTACAGTCAACCACGTGGGTGGCTTCGATGGTGTAGTCACCTGCCGGGGTGGTGATGCTTAAGGTGGCGAAATCAGCGTTTTGCGCAAACGCTGTGATGCGGTTGTTCCAGCGCAGCTCAACGCTGGCGTTTTCCTTTTGCTGAAGCTGTTCCACCAGAAAACCTTCAACATAAAACTGCTGAATGTTGATAAACGGTGGCTGCTGGCTGACGTTGTGCGTATTTTGCTGGCGCAAATCGAACGAGTACACCTCGTCGTGCCCAGCAAAGGTGCGCCCCACGCTCCACTGCACGCCTTTAGCCGCAATGCGCTGGTAAATGCCAAGCCGCTTGAAAATCTCGAGCGTTTTTTGGGCATAGCAAATACCGCGGGACGACGCGCCCTTGACGCCGACGGAGTTGTCTTCGTCCAGCAAAATGGCTTTGACGCCGTATTGGTTGAGCGCACAGGCCAGCGTCAAGCCCGCCAGCCCACCGCCGACAATGACGATCTCATGACGCTTGACGCGCCGCGCGCCGAGCTCAGGCGGCGGCGTGAACGGGTACTCAGGCAGCTGGTAACCCGTGCCTTGAGAAAACTCGTAGCCGCTGGCGGCCTGGGCTGATGTGTAGTTTTGCGCGGTTTGCAGCATGGCGGGATGGTTTTATTGCCAAAAGGGCTTTTCAGACCGTTTTACCTATGTTTTAGTGCTCTAACCCAATAGATACGGGCGCGAGCAGCTCCTGATTTAATAGCGTACAAGTTCACACTTTGGCTTCGCGCTCAGCCCGCCACTGCTGTTTGCGCGCGGTCCATTCGGCCAGTCGGGCGTGCACGGTGGTGCTTTCTTTTTGCATGTGCACCTCGTCGGCCAGCTGGGCGGTAAGCTCCAGCCGCACGCCGTTGGGGTCAAAAAAGTAAATGCTTTTAAAAATGTGGTGGTCCGTGACGCCCAGCACCTCAACGCCTTCAGCCTCCAGCCGGGCCTTCATGGCTTGCAGCTCGGGCACGGTATTGACCCGAAAAGAAATGTGATTGACCCACAGCGGCGTATTGGGCGATGGCAGCGCGGCCTGGTCATCACCGAGGTCAAAAAACGCGATAAACGAGCCGTCTTGCAGCCTGAAGAAAAAGTGCGTGTACGGACAATATTCCCCGGTGCTGGGCACCGTGTCGCTTTGAATGATGTGAAACAGCGGCAGCCCCAAAATGTCTTCGTAAAAATGCCGCGTCTCCTCCGCGTCTTTGGCGCGGTAGGCGTAGTGGTGCAGCTGCTGTATGGGGGCTGGGGGCGGCAAGATGGACATTTTGAAATTCTACTATGCGTAATTGGTTTACTGTACCGTAATTTTAGGAGCGCATCAGGCTGGCAGTCAACCCATGGCAGCACAGGGGGCGAACATGGCGGTAAAGTAGTCGTTAATCGTTACTACCCCAGTCACCCCATTTCAAGCCATGCTGTTTCTACTCTCACCCGCCAAGTCCCTGGACTACGACACACCGCCGCACATCAGCACGTCTTCACAGCCGCTGTTCAGGCAGCAATCAAAGGCGCTGATCAGCGTCTTGCGGGAAAAATCGCCGCAGGACATCAGCCGCCTGATGAAACTGTCTGATGCGCTGTCTGGCGTGAACGTCGGGCGCTATCAGGCGTGGTCTGATAAATCGACGCCAAAAAATGCAAAGCAGGCGGTGCTGGCCTTTAACGGCGATGTTTACGAAGGCCTTAGCGCCAAAACCCTGAGTGCGAAACAGCTCGATTGGGCGCAAGAGCACCTGTGTATATTGAGTGGCCTGTATGGCGTGTTGCGACCCCTTGATTTGATGCAGCCGTATCGACTGGAGATGGGCACGGGATTGGGCACCGACAAGGGCAGCAACCTGTACCAGTTTTGGGGCGCGCAACTTTCCAGTTACTTGAACGAACGAGCAGCGCAGGACAAATCGCCCGTCGTCGTTAATCTGGCCAGCGAGGAATACTTCAAATCCGTCAATCTGAAAACACTTAAAGCCCGCGTGGTGAGCTGCGTGTTTGAAGATTTTAAAAATGACAAATACAAAATCATCAGCTTTCATTCCAAGCGGGCGCGCGGCCTGATGGTGCGCTACGCGATTGAAAAAAAGGCCACCACCGTTAAAAAGCTGGAAGGCTTCAACGCCGAAGGCTACGGCTTTGACGCGGCGCAGTCAGCGCCCGACCGACTGGTTTTTCGGCGCAAACTGTAAGGCACAGTATGAAAGTAACTGCAAACCAGATTCAAATTGAAATCGAAGACAGCGCGCCCCCTTCAAGCGGCACGCCGGCCGGCCTGCCTGTGGTTTTGTTGATCATGGGGCTGGGCATGCAGCTTGTGTCTTGGCCACCAGGTCTGGTGCGCAGCCTGATGAACGCCGGGTTTCGCGTCATCCGCTTTGACAACCGCGACAGCGGCCTGAGCGAGAAGTTTGACCACCTTGGCCAGCCCAACTTGCTGTGGCAGGGCATGAAGTACAAGCTCGGCATGAAGATATGCGCGCCTTACAGCCTGCAAGATAAAGCACTGGACGCGGTGGGCGTGCTGGATGCACTGAACATCGACAAGGCGCATATCGTTGGCGTCAGCATGGGCGGCATGGTGGCCCAGCGCGTGGCACTGCTGGCACCTGAGCGAACCCTGAGCTTGACCAGCATCATGAGCTCAAGCGGCGCACGCGGCTTGCCCCAAGCCAAGCCAGCCATCACGCGTCTGCTGCTGGGCCGCCCCGCGAACGACAGCCTTGACGCTGCCATTGAGCGCAGCGTCAAAGTGTTCAAGGCAATTGGCAGCCCCGGCTTTCCGATGGACGATGAAGACCGGCGGGCTGCCGTTACCTACAGCCTCAAACGCAGTTACCACCCACAGGGTGTGTTGCGGCAGATGGTTGCCATCGTGGCGGACAACACCCGAGCCGCCGAGTTGCCCAACATCACTGCACCGACGCTGGTGCTGCACGGCAAGGCCGACCCGCTGGTGCCGTTTGCCTGCGGACGGGACACCGCGCAGCGCATACCGGGCGCCAAACTCGTTAGCATTGAAGGGATGGGCCACGACTTGCCGCCCGGGGCAGTTGACCAGCTGCTGACGCATTTGATCCCCCACCTGCGGGCCGCCCAGCCTGATTTACGCCAGGCTATGGGCCCCGCTTGACGCGGCACGAGCGGCTGCGTGGGAAAATACAGCCGATCATGAACACCCCAGAACAATCCCAACTTGGCAAACCGGCGAGTTACATTGACCAGTACGACGCATCGCTGCTGTTCCCGATCCCGCGCGCAGACAAGCGCCACGAGATAGGCGCGCATGGCACAACGCCCTTTTTCGGCGCGGACATGTGGACGGTGTACGAGCTGAGCTGGCTCAACCTGCGCGGCAAACCGCAGGTGGCGCTGGCCTACATCACTGTGCCGTGTGAGTCACCCCATATTGTTGAAAGCAAGTCCTTCAAGCTGTACTTGAACAGCTTTACCAACACCCGCTTTGCAGATGCGCGCGACGTGCGAGAGCGGATTCGAAGCGACATCAGCGCCGCGACAGGCAGCGGCATCGGCATCAAAACCATCGGTCCGGAGCTGTTTGACCGCGAGCCCATTCAGGAAATGGATGGCCTGAACCTGGACCGGCTAGATGTTGAGTGCAGGCACTACACGCCCACGCCCGAGTTGCTGTTTGCCGAGTTTGACGAGCCGCCCGTGACTGAGACACTGACCAGCAATCTGCTTAAAAGCAATTGCCTGGTTACCGGCCAGCCTGATTGGGGCAGCGTGCAAATTGCCTATTCAGGCCCGGCCATCAACCAGGAAGGGCTGCTGCAATACCTGGTGAGCTATCGCAATCACAACGAGTTTCATGAGCAGTGCGTGGAGCGTATTTTTATGGACGTGTGGACGCGCTGCAAACCCATCAAGCTGTCTGTGTACGCCAGGTACACCCGGCGCGGCGGGCTGGACATCAACCCGTTTCGCACCAGTTACCCGCAGCAGCTGCCGCCGAACGTGCGAACGGCGCGGCAATAAGCCTGACAGTAAGCTTGGTAGCAGGCCTATTTAGCTGGAGGTTGGTACGCCGCCACCGCCTTGGCCAGGTCGGTGGTTTCTTCACAGGTGGCGCATATGATTTTCAGTTTGGCCAGTTGCGCCTCGGCTTTGTCTTTTTGGTTGACCTTCAGGTACGCCACACCGGAATATTCAAGCGCGCCTTTGTGCTTGGGGTCCAGCGCCAGCGCTTTGTCGTAGGCGGCAAAAGCTTCATCGTATTTGCCCAGCCAGCGGCTCGAATAACCAAGCAGGTTGTACCCGTCGGCGTTTTTCGGGTTGTCTGCCACCACCTTTTTAAAACTGTCGGCTGCCAGCTTCCAGTTCTTGGCTGCGATGGCTTTTTTCCCGACAGCAAAATCGTCAGGACGGGCGCTTTCTACCGGCGCGGGCGACGTGTCGGCAGCCAGCAGCGTAGACGGCAATGTAAACATGGCCAAGGGTAGCGCAACCAAAGCGCGAACAAGTGATGATGTCATGGTGATCTCCAGTACGTGTGGGCAAAATCAGAACTATCAGAACTATCAGAACTATCAGAACTATCAGAACTATCAGAACTATCAGAACTATCAGAACTATCAGAACTATCAGAACTATCAGAACTATCAGAACTATCAGAACTATCAGAACTATCAGAACTA
>JANYED010000190.1 GCA_025363315.1 Polaromonas sp. | reverse complement strand
CCGCGCGGTGCAGGGCGCACTTCGCCTGCCAAGCCAACCTCGCCGAACGCTAAGAAGCCCTTTGGTAACGGCCTGCCGCGCAGGCTTGAAGTTATCGCCAACATCACGGCCAGGTCGGCCGCTGGCTCGCTGATGCGCACGCCACCCACCGCGTTGACAAAAACGTCCTGGTCCATACACGCCACGCCCGCATGGCGGTGCAGCACCGCCAGCAGCATGGCCAGGCGGTCTTTGTCCAGGCCAACTGAAAGGCGTCTGGGCGAAGGCCCGCCGCTGTCGACCAGCGCCTGAATTTCGACCAGCATGGGCCGCGTGCCTTCGAGGGTGACCATCACGCAGCTGCCGGGCACGGGCTCGGTGTGCTGGCTTAAAAAGATGGCGCTGGGGTTGCTGACGCCTTTCAGGCCCTTTTCAGTCATGGCGAAAACGCCGATTTCGTTCACCGCGCCAAAGCGGTTTTTAATCGCCCGCACCAGGCGAAAGCTTGAGTGCGTGTCGCCTTCAAAGTACAGCACGGTATCGACCATGTGCTCCAGCACACGCGGGCCGGCCAGCGCGCCTTCCTTCGTCACGTGGCCCACCAGCACAATGCACACGCCAGACGACTTGGCCATGCGCGTCAGGTGCGCCGCGCATTCGCGCACCTGGGCGACCGAGCCGGGGGCGGAGGTGAGCTGGTCTGAATACACAGTTTGAATCGAGTCAATCACGGCGATTGTGGGTTTCGTGGCCTCCAGCGTCGCCAGGATTTTTTCTAACTGGATTTCTGCCAGCACTTTGACCTGCGAGCCTTCCAGCCCCAACCGCCGGGAACGCAGCGCGATCTGTGCGCCGCTTTCTTCACCTGTCACATACAGCGTCGATTGACCAGCGCGTTGCAATGAATCCAGCGCTTGCAGCAGAAGTGTGGACTTACCTATCCCCGGGTCGCCGCCAATCAGCACGACGCCGCCTTCCACAATGCCGCCGCCCAGCACGCGGTCCAGCTCTTCGTGGCCGGTCGGTGTGCGCTGCATGTCGGTGGCGTCAATGTCAGCCAGCATGGTGACTTCAGACGCTTTGGCCAGGCCCACGTACTGCTGGCTGTAGCGGTTTTTGGTCGGCGCGGTGCTTTCGGGCACACCCTCAACCAGCGTGTTCCAGGCGTTGCAGTGTGGGCATTTGCCCAGCCACTTGGGGCTTTGCCCGCCGCATTCGGTGCAGGTGAAGGTGGTTTTGTCTTTAGCCATATTCAGATTTTACTGGTTATATCTACAGTTAATCAGCTCTATTTGACTTCTTTGAAACAGCATCGCAATTGCTTTTGTGGTCGTTCAAAACGGAAGTTGGCTCTGGCCAAGAAATTTAGTTTGATATATAGTTGTGTGCACAACCAGATTCTTTTAACACATGCCACAAGCCATTTTTTCCAAACCTGCGCACAAGCCGACTTCAGCTGCGCATAAGGCACTACTTGCACAGTCTGAATTTAAAGATGGTTTAGACCGATTCTTGACATACAGGCTACACGTTCTGAATAAGCTTACTGATCGAAAAACGAATGAGCTTTATGAAAAATCAATGCAGTTGACATTGAGTGATTGCCGCTGCCTCGCCGTCATTGGTCATTTTTACCCGGTGTCGATCAATGATTTAGCGCTGTATGCCAATTTGGACAAAAGCCAAGCCAGCCGCGCAGCTCAGCGCTTGGTCGATGAAGGCCTGATTGGCCGCCAGTCACAAGAAGGAGACAGTCGGATCGTGAATCTGGTTCTAACTAAAAAAGGACAGCGTGCCTACATTAAAGTCGTTGATATCGCCACCAGACGAAATGAAGACGTGTTTGCCGCGCTGACGCCTGTCGAGCGGGCATTGCTGAGCGGTTTGCTCGACAAGCTAATTGAAAACGCGCAGGGTGAATAGGCAGAGTCTGCCCGCACTAAACAAAAATACTGTTTCATGTTCAACCCAAACCCCTCCCTCGTCCTGATTGCTGGCGGTGGCCCCGTCGGCTTGGCTTGCGCCGCCTTGCTCGCATCGCACAGTATTGCCAGCGTGGTGATTGAGGCAGACGACGGCTTTTGCACCGGTAGCCGCGCAATTTGCCTGTCGCGGCGGTCGCTTGAAATTTTGGATTGGTGCGGCGCAACTGACGCTGTCAAAGCCAAAGGGCTGCCATGGACTGGCGGGCGCAGTTACTTTCGTGCCGATGAGGTTTTGAAGTTTGACATGCCGCACGATAGCGCCCAGCGCTTTGCGCCGATGACGAACATTCAGCAGTTTTATGTAGAAGAATATGCGCTTGCCGCTGCCCAAAACAATTGGCCTGGTTTGGTAAATGTGCGCTGGAGCACGCGCTTGGAAAGCATTACCCGAACGGCAAGCGGTGTAGAGGCAACTATCAGCAAAAACGGGCAGTCTGAAGTCATCAACGCCGATTGGCTCGTCGCCTGCGACGGCGGCCGCAGCACGGTGCGTGATTTGATGGGCTTGCAGCTCAGAGGCGTGCAGTACGACGGCCGTTACGTCATTGTTGATGTGAAGCAAAAATCGACGCGTCTGCAAACGCACCCGGTTGAACGCCTGGCCTGGTTTGACCCGCCATCGAATCCCGGCTCCACGGTGTTGATGCACCGCCAGCCTGACGACATCTGGCGTATTGACTACCAAGTGCGCGACGGTGAAGACCCGGTTGAGGCTGTAAAACCTGAAAATGTGTTGCCCCGTGTCAAGGCGCACCTGGCGTGGATGGGCGAGGTTGAACCCTGGGAGCCGCAATGGATATCCATCTACAACGCCAAGTGTTTGACGATGGACAACTACCGCCATGGCCGCATCTTTTTTGCCGGTGACGCAGCGCACATGGTGCCGATCTTTGGCGTGCGCGGTTTGAATTCCGGCATCGACGACGCGGGCAACCTGGCCTGGAAGCTGGCCGCCGTTATTAAAGGGCAGGCAGGTGATGCGTTGCTGGACACATACAACACCGAGCGTCGCACAGCAGCATTGATCAACATTGAATTCGGCACCAAAAGCACCGAGTTCATGTCGCCACCGCATCACGGCTTTAGCTTAATGCGCGACGCGGCTTTAAGGTTAGCAAGCAGCACATCTGCAGTTCGCTCGCTGATCAATCCACGGCAGAGCTTGCCGGTGCGCTACCCCGCGACCAGCACAGATATGCACGCGGCTTCGCCTGGTTACGTTGCACCTGATGCGCGAATTAACTTGAACGGCGTATCGCATCTGTCGCAACTGTTTGGCTCTAGATACACGCTGCTGTGTTTTGGCGATGTCATTCATATGGATGGTGTGCAGATAGTTGTATTAGATACAACCACCGACAAATTTGGCGACGCGAAACTGGGCTATGAGGCTGGTGCGCAAACGACAGTGCTTGTGAGGCCAGATGGCTACATCGCAGCCCGCTGGGATGACGCTAGCGCGGCTGATATCGACGACGCGCTTCGGCACGATCTGCATCTGGAGGCGGGATATGCAAGCGTTTGAGATGGACACTATCTACACCAGCCTGGCACACGCCATCGACACCGCGGGCAGCCAGAGCGAGCTGTTTTTAGCCATGCTTAGCTTGAAGTTGGCCACTGAGATTGACGACAGCAAAGCAGTAGAGCGCAGCATTCAGAGCGTTTTGCTGGATTTAAAAACGCACACCCCATCAATCGCGAATGCAACTGCATGACGACGCCCTGGCTCCCCCAAGGCACAGTCTATGGGACGCTGCTGAACTTCAACGCGGAGCGCGTGCAGATGGCCGCGCAAATGACAAAACTGCCATACAAAGCACCGCCACAAGCACCCGTGCTGTTCATAAAAACGGCCAATACATTCAACCCAGACGGTGGTGTGGTTCAAGTGCCTGAAAATGTGCAAAAAATCGAGATTGGAGCTACCTTTGGCATGGTTATCAGGGCTCTAGACCAATCAATACGGGCGCGAGCAGCTCCTGTAAACATAGCGGATTGGGTGTCTAGTTTTGTGCTTATGAATGACATGTCCATCCCGCACACGAGCTTTTTCAGGCCACCCGTCAAGTTTAAATGCCTTGACGGTTTTTTGGGTGTGGGGCAGCAGCTTGTCAGCACTGACGTGGCGGGCGACCCCGCGCAGTTCAAGATTGAAGTGCGCATCAACGGCGACATAAAACAGACGATTGACTTTGCAGACCTGCACCGCAATGCACTTACGCTGCTGCAAGATGTGAACGAGTTCATGACGCTGCAAGCCGGTGATGTGCTGATGCTGGGTTGCGATATCGGGAAAGCAGGAGGCAGGCCGCTGGCCAAGGTCGGCGACCGCATTGACATCAGCGCGCCTGGGCTGCCCGCCCTTGGCACGCTGAGTCACACGCTGGCTGCGGAGACTTTATGAAGAAAGCCAGAATTATTTATGCAGGTGCGGTTCACAGCGCCGTTGAGAGTAACGGCCAGTTACTCCTTGCTGACGGACAACTTTTATCGCAAGGTGCAGTTGTTTGGCTACCACCCCTGCAACCGGTGCAGCAAGCCAGAACCATACTGGCGCTGGGCCTGAACTACGCTGACCATGCCAAAGAGCTGGAATTCAAGGCACCGAGCGAACCATTGGTATTTGTAAAAGGCGAGGCCAGCCTGACAGGTCACCGCGCCTTCACGAACCGCCCGGCTGACGTGAGGTTTATGCACTATGAATGTGAGCTGGCGGTGGTGATTGGCAAAACGGCAAAGCACGTCAAATCGGGCGATGCGTATGACTTTATTGCAGGCTATACCGTCGCCAATGACTACGCAATACGCGACTATCTGGAGAACTGGTACCGCCCCAACCTGCGCGTCAAAAACCGCGACACCTGCACGCCGATGGGCCCGTGGCTGGTCGATGCCGCAGACATTGCCGACCCGATGGCGCTGAAACTGCAAACCACGGTCAACGGCCAAATCACACAGTCTGGCAACACGGCCGACATGATTTTCAATATGCCGTTTCTCATTGAATATTTCAGCAGTTTTATGACTCTGCAACCCGGTGACTTGATTTTGACGGGTACACCCGACGGCGTGGTGGACTGTCAGCCGGGCGATGTGGTCGTGACCGAGATTGAACAAGTCGGCGCGCTTATCAATACGATCCGTACTTTGTAAATACTTTATGAATATCTTATGAAAATTGATCACCTCATCAACGGCAAGTCGGTCACATCTGGCAGCTACTTTGAAACCGTCAACCCCGCCACGCAAGACGTGCTGGCTGAAGTCGCAGCAGGCGGCAAAGATGAAGTGCATGCCGCCGTAGCCGCCGCCAAAGCCGCCTTCCCCAAATGGGCAGGCATGCCAGCGCCACGGCGCGCCAAACTGATTCGCAAACTGGGTGACTTGATTGCAGCGCATGTGCCCGAGATCGCGCAAATGGAAACCAACGACTGCGGCCAAGCGATTGCACAAACTGGCAAGCAGCTCATCCCGCGCGCGGCTGACAACTTCTATTACTTTGCCGAAATGTGCACTCGGGTTGACGGCCACACCTACCCGACTGAAACGCATTTAAACTACACCCTGTTTCACCCCACCGGCGTGTGCGCGCTGGTGTCGCCGTGGAATGTACCGTTTATGACGGCCACCTGGAAGGTTGCGCCGTGTTTGGCATTTGGCAACACAGCGGTTTTAAAAATGAGTGAACTGTCACCCATGACCGCCGCACGCCTGGGCGAACTGGCAATGGAAGCAGGCATACCGCCCGGCGTGCTGAACCTGGTGCACGGCACCGGCAAAGACGCTGGCGAGCCGCTGTGCACCCACCCGGATGTGCGGGCGATTTCATTCACCGGATCAACCACCACCGGCAACCGCATCGTGCAGGCTGCGGGTCTGAAAAAATTCAGCATGGAGCTGGGCGGCAAGTCCCCGTTTGTGATTTTTGAAGACGCTGATTTAGCCAGAGCCCTTGATGCGGCCATCTTCATGATCTTCAGCAACAACGGTGAGCGCTGCACGGCCGGCAGCCGCATTCTGGTTCAGCAAGCCATCTACGCAGACTTTGCCGGCAAGTTTGTTGAGCGCGCCAAGCGCATCACCGTAGGTGACCCGCTGGACGACAAAACCATTGTGGGGCCGATGATCTCGCAAGCGCATCTGGCCAAGGTGCGCAGCTATATCGAACTCGGCAGCAAAGAAGGTGCAACGCTTTTATGCGGAGGTTTAAGCACCCCCGGTGTGTCGGCCCGCGTGAAGAAGGGCAACTTCGTTTCACCCACCGTGTTTGCTGATGTTGACAACCGCATGCGCGTCGCACAAGAAGAAATTTTTGGCCCTGTGGCGTGCCTGATTCCGTTCAAGGACGAAGCGGACGCGATTGCGCAGGCCAATGACATTCAATACGGCCTCAGCAGTTATGTGTGGACTGAAAACCTGGGCCGTGCGCACCGCGTGGCAGCGGCAGTAGAAGCAGGCATGTGCTTTGTCAACAGCCAGAACGTGCGCGATTTACGTCAGCCCTTTGGCGGCACCAAAGCCAGTGGCACGGGGCGCGAGGGCGGCACCTGGAGCTACGAGGTGTTTTGCGAGCCCAAGAATATTTCAGTGTCTATGGGCAGTCATCACATTCCGCATTGGGGAGTTTAGCCATGGGAACCCTTGCCCTGGCCGCCAAAATCACCCATGTACCCAGCATGTACCTGTGTGAATTCCCCGGCCCCAACTTTGGCAAGCGCGATGCAGCCGTCGCTGGCCACAAGGAGATTGACAGGCGTTGCCGCGCCCTGGGCGTGGACACGATCGTGGTGTTTGACGTGCATTGGCAAGTCAATAGTGAACACCACATCAACTGCGGGCCGCGCTTCAAAGGTGTTTACACCAGCAACGAGCTACCGCACTTCATCAAGAACATGCCCTACGACTACCCCGGCAACCCGGCGCTGGGGCACCTGATAGCGGACACGGCCAACGACATGGGCGTGAAATCGCGCGCGCATTCAGACACCACACTGGAGCTGGAATACGGTACGCTGGTGCCCATGCGCTACATGAACGCTGACCAGCATTACAAAGTGATTTGTGTCAGCGGCTGGTGCGACTGGCATGACCTGAAAGAAAGCGAGCGCTTTGGTCTGGCCGTGCGCCGCGCGATTGAAGAGCGCTACGACGGCACTGTTGCCGTGTTTGCCAGCGGCAGCTTGTCGCACCACTTTGCCGACAACGGCAAAGCACCTGAATACGCGTTTAAAACCTACAACGCATTTTTAGAACAGGTCGATTTACGTGTGGTTGAATTGTGGGAGCGCGGCGAACACAGC
>JANYED010000185.1 GCA_025363315.1 Polaromonas sp. | reverse complement strand
TTGGGCCCGCGCGTAGTGCCGATTTTGGTTGACGAAGCACGTACTTTTGGCATGGAAGGCCTGTTCCGCCAGATTGGTATTTACAACCCCGACGGTCAAAAATACACCCCGGTCGACAAAGACCAGGTCATGTACTACCGGGAAGACACCAAGGGCCAGATTCTGCAAGAAGGCATCAATGAAGCGGGCGGCATGAGCAGCTGGATTGCAGCGGCGACGTCGTACAGCACGAACAATCGCATCATGGTGCCGTTTTATGTGTATTACTCGATGTTCGGCTTTCAGCGCGTGGGCGATTTGGCTTGGGCCGCGGGTGACATGCAGGCGCGCGGCTTTTTGCTGGGCGGCACGTCTGGCCGCACCACACTGAACGGTGAAGGCTTGCAGCATGAAGACGGCCACAGTCACATCATGGCGGGCACGATTCCCAACTGCATCAGTTATGACCCAACCTTTGCGCATGAGGTGGGTGTGATCTTGCACCACGGCTTAAAACGCATGGTCGAGAAGCAAGACAACGTGTATTTTTATCTCACGTTGCTCAATGAAAACTACGCCATGCCTGGGCTGACGGCTGGTACTGAAGAGCAGATCATCAAGGGCATGTATTTATGCAAAGAGGGGGCAAAGCCGACGCCACGTGTGCAGTTATTAGGCTCAGGCACCATCTTGCGCGAATCAATTGCCGCGCAAGAACTGCTTGAAAAAGACTGGAGCATCTCTGCCAACGTCTGGAGCTGCCCAAGCTTTAACGAGCTGGCACGCGACGGCCAAGACGCCGAGCGCTGGAGCCTGCTGCACCCACTAGAAGTAGCCCGCGTGCCGTTCGTCGGCCAGCAGCTTGAAAAGCACACCGGCCCGGTGATTGCGTCGACCGACTACATGAAAGCCTACGCCGAGCAGATTCGCAATTACATCCCCAAGGGCAGAACGTACAAGGTGCTGGGCACTGACGGTTTTGGCCGCAGTGACTTTAGAAGCAAGCTGCGTGAGCACTTTGAAATCAACCGTCATTACATCGTGGTGGCGGCTCTGAAAGCGCTGAGCGAAGAGGGTACGGTGCCAGTTGCCAAAGTGGCTGAGGCGATTAAAAAATACGGCATTCAGGCCGACAAGATCAACCCGTTGTACGCGTAAGGGGGCACAGTATGGCAACCATAGACATCGCAGTTCCAGACATTGGTGATTTTGATGAGGTCACCGTCATTGAATTACTCGTCAAACCCGGCGACACCATTGCCGCAGACCAGTCGCTGCTGACGGTCGAGTCAGACAAAGCGTCGATGGAGATCCCGTCGAGTGCAGCTGGCGTGGTGAAAGAGGTCAAAGTCAAGCTGGGCGACAAAGTCAAGCAGGGTTCAGTCGTTTTAAGCCTTGAAGGGGCCGATTCAGGCTCAATTCCAGTATCAAAAGCGGCCCCAGCCCAAGATATACGTGCGCAAGCAGCTCCTGTTTCTGTAGCACCTGCTGCCGCACCTGTGCCTTCTACTGTCGCTGCCGCCAGTGGCCCTATCGAGATTCATGTTCCTGACATTGGCGACTTCAAGGACGTCGCAGTCATTGAGGTGCTGGTCAAGGTAGGCGACACCATCAAGGTCGAGCAGTCACTGGTCACGGTCGAATCTGACAAAGCGTCTATGGAGATCCCTTCATCAGGCGCTGGCGTGCTGAAAGACCTCAAAGTCAAGCTGGGCGACAAGATCAACATTGGCGATCTGCTGGCTGTGCTGGAAGGCGCTGCTTCCACTGGTGCATCGGTGCCCCCGACATCTGCTCCTGCATCTGCTCCCGTTGCGGTAGCATCCGCAGCGCCTGCTGCCTCACCTGCCAGCGCAGTGGTTGCAACAATTGCGGCGGCAGCTCACAACCCCGCCGCCGCCCCTACAGGCACGTTGCCCCACGCCTCCCCATCAGTGCGCAAGTTCGCGCGCGAACTCGGTGTGCCGCTGGCTGAAGTCAAAGGCGCTGGCCCAAAAGGCCGCATCACGCTGGATGACGTGCAGGCCTTTACCAAATCTGTCATGGCGGGCGCGGTGCAAACGATGGCCCAGGCTGCTCTTAAGCCCGCCTCGACTGCCGCATCTGGTGGTTCGGGCGTCGGCCTTGAACTGTTGCCTTGGCCCAAAGTGGACTTCACCAAATTCGGCCCGATTGAGCGCAAGGAAATGGGCCGGATCAAAAAGATTAGCGGTGCTAACCTCCTGCGCAACGCCATTGTGATTCCGGCTGTCACTAACTTTGACGATGCTGATATCACTGATCTCGAAGCCTTTCGTGTTGCGACAAACAAAGAGAACGAAAAAAGTGGCGTCAAGGTCACGATGCTGGCGTTCCTCATAAAAGCCTGCGTGTCAGCACTCAAGAAGTTCCCAGACTTCAACGCCTCCATCGACGGCGACGCGGTCGTTTACAAGCAGTACTTTCACATCGCGTTTGCCGCCGACACTCCTAATGGTTTGATGGTGCCCGTGATTCGTGACTGCGACAAAAAAGGCGTGATGCAGATCAGCGCAGAGATGGGCGAGCTGGCCAAAAAAGCGCGCGACGGCAAACTCAGCCCGGCAGAAATGCAGGGCGCATGCTTCACCATTTCGTCACTCGGCGGTATTGGCGGACGTTACTTCACCCCCATCATCAACGCGCCTGAAGTGGCCATTTTGGGTGTGTGCAAGAGCAATATGGAGCCTGTGTGGGACGGCAAGACGTTTCAGCCGCGTTTGATGCTGCCGCTGTCGTTAACGTGGGATCACCGCGTGATTGATGGGGCTGCTGCCGCGCGT
>JANYED010000147.1 GCA_025363315.1 Polaromonas sp. | reverse complement strand
GCTGCGCAAAACCCTCAGCCTGAGCTGCATATTCGTGGTGACAAGGCCGTGCGTTACGAGCGGGTAGCCCAGGCCATGGCTGCGGCTCAGCAGGCGGGCCTGCGCAAAATCGGTTTTATTACCGAACCCAAAAATTAATTTTGTAATTTGACGACGCCATGCTGTGTCTATTTGACTTTTCAATTGAGAATCGTTATCATTAAGGCATTGAATTCATCATAGGTAAATCACCATGACACCGACTTTGCCCCTCACACATTTTTCAGACGCGCCAAGCGCATCAAACGTTTTAGAGCAATCTGCACAGCCTCATCCGTGCATGAAAAGTACAGAGATTTTGCGCGGCCAAAAAGCAATCGAAATCACCCATAACGGCGCCATTTACAAACTCCAGGCCACACGCTTGGGCAAGCTTATTTTGACGAAATAGTGCTTCATCGTGGGGCGACCGGGGGCTGTCAAAAACTCCTGGGTCGCTTTTGCCAGCCACACACCCGACCCGCAGCAATGCAGGCCCGGTTGTTTAGCCAGGCTTTTTTTGTGCTGTCTATAGCCCGATAGCCGCGATGCCGGCACGCGCAATTTGTGCGTCTTCATTCGACTTGACGCCGCTCACGCCCACCGCGCCCAGGCACTGTCCGTCCTTCATGATGGGCACGCCGCCTTCCAGCATGCCGTGAATGGTCGGCGCGCTCAAAAAAGAAATTCTGCCCCCATTGATAACGTCTTCATATACCTTGCTTTCGCGGCGGCCGAGCGCCGCGGTGTTGGCCTTGGCAGGTGCAATGTGGCTGGACACGGGCGCAGCGCCGTCAAGACGCTGCAGGTGGAGCAGATGACCGCCGTCATCAACGATGGCAATGCTGACGGCCCAGTTGTTTTTGGTGGCTTCGGCTTCTGCGGCAGCTGCAATTATTTTCACATCGGCAAACTCAAGGATGGCTTTTGATTTCATGGTCTCTGTGCGGTAGTTGGAACAACCCTCGAGCATACGGAAAAAAAAAGCCAAAATCACCCGGCGCGCGGATGATTAATGAAAAGAACCCTTACAAAATAAAAGTACGTCACCGCGTGTGGGAATGTATTGAAAATACCATACAAGACACCTAAACTCGGACTTACCAGCATTTGCTGATATTTGGAGATCACTCTCATGAATGAAAATGTTCAATCACTTGACTACGGCGTCGTTAGTGCAAGCGAGCAGCGCAACAAGGTACTGCGCAACACCTATTGGCTGCTGGCGCTGAGTCTGCTGCCAACAGTTCTGGGGGCCTATCTGGGCGTCACAACCGGTATCACCCGCTCCCTGTCTGGCGGATTGGGTTTGATCGTATTTATGGCTGGTGCGTTTGGGTTCATTTTTGTAATCGAGAAAACGAAAAACTCTGCAGCCGGCGTTCCTGTACTGTTGGGCTTTACTTTCTTTATGGGTTTGATGCTGTCGCGCATGATCGCCATGGTGTTAGGTTTTAGCAATGGTGCATCGCTTGTGATGACAGCCTTCGCAGGCACAGCCGGGGTGATGGTTGTGATGGCCAGCCTGGCCACTGTCATCAAGCGCGACCTGAGCGGCATGAGCAAATGGCTGTTTGCGGGGGCGCTGGTCATCATGGTGGCTGCGGTGATCAACGTGTTTGTCGGCTCGACCATGCTGATGGCCGTGATCAGCACGCTGGCAATTGCTGTCTTCAGCGCTTATCTTTTATACGACTTAAAGCAGGTCATTGACGGCGGCGAGACCAATTACATCAGCGCGACGCTGGCGATTTACCTGGATTTGTTCAATATTTTCCAGAGCTTGCTGGCACTGCTGGGTATCTTTGGCGGAGAGCGCGACTAAAACGTTCACGCAACTACCAAAAGGGCCTTCGGGCCCTTTTTTTATTGTCGTCTACAGCGCCAGATCAAAAACCGCGATGCTTTCCACGTGCGCCGTATGCGGAAACATATTTACCACCCCGGCTGACGTGCAACGATAAGCACCGTCACCCCTGTCGCTGTTGACCAGTACCGCAGCATCGCGCGCCAGCGTAGCGGGGTTGCAGCTAACGTAGACGATCCGCTTGGGCATCGCCCAATCACCCAACGCCAGACTTTGCTGGTGAATGCCATCGTCGCAAGGTATGCCCGTGATGAGCTGCTGATGCAGGGCGGCCAGAGATTTGAACAGCTCGAACGCACCTTCCCGCGGCGGATCGACCAGCCATTTGTCGGCCATACCGTCTTTGCTAAGAGTGGCAGGCGTCATCTCAAACAGATTACGCGCTACAAAAGTAGTAGCTGCTCGCGCCCGTATTTGTTGGACTACAGGCCTATTTGATAAATAATTTTGCTGCGCACGGGCGACCAGCGTGTTACTGCCTTCAATGCCCAGCACCTCGCGCGCGCGCGTGGCCATCGGCAGCGTGAAGTTGCCCAGCCCGCAAAACCAGTCAATCACCCGCTCATGCGGTTGCACGTCCAGCAGGCGCAACGCGCGCGACACCAGTACCTCGTTGATCTGCGGGTTGACCTGGGTGAAATCTGTTGGCTTGAACGGCATGACCACGCCAAATTCAAGCAGCGCGTAACTGAGCTGCGGTACGTCTTCGTCCAGCAAAGCAACGGTCTGTAATCCGCCCGGCTGCAGCCACCATTGCAGGCCTGGGTTGATGGCGGCAAACGCGCGCAGTCGGGTTTTATCACCCTGACTCAGGTCTTCCATGTGCCGCAGCACCAGCGCAGTCACCATTTCCGATTTTGTGTTTCCGCATGCCAGTTCAATTTGCGGCACTGTTTCTTTCGCGTCCAGGCTGGCAATCAGCGCGCGCAGCGGCTGCAGCATGCGGCTCACATGCGGCGGCAACACCGGACAGTAGCTCATGTCGGTCACGTAGCTGCTTTTTCGTTCGTGAAAGCCGACCAGCACTTCGCCTTTTTTGCGCACGTAGCGGACCGACAGGCGCGCCCGGTAGCGGTAGCCCCAGGCTGGGCCCGCAATCGGGCGCAGCATGCTGTCCGGCTTCAGTTTGCCAATATGCTGCAACGCGTCTTCAAGCACGCGCTGCTTTACAGCGACTTGGGCATCAGGATGCAGATGCTGCATCTTGCAACCCCCACAAGCGCCTGTGTGCAGGCCAAAATAACGGCAGCCAGGCGCTACTCGTTGGGACGACTCCTTGTGAATCGCCATGACCATGGCTTTTTCAAACGACGGTTTTTTGCGATACACATTGGCAGCGACAACCTCATACGGCAGCGCGCCTTCAATGAATACCACTTTGCCATCGGAGCGGTGGGCAATACCCTGGGCCTCGATGTCGAGTGACTCAATGGTTAGCAGGTCGGGCGGGTAGTCTTTGGCTACAGGCGTTACGGTATCAGCCACCGTTTAATGATTTCGGCTCATTTGGCTGGCAAGTATTTGGCCGGGTCCACCGGTTTGCCCTGCCTGCGAATCTCAAAGTGCAGCTTGACGCGGTCGGCATCGCTGTTGCCCATTTCGGCAATTTTCTGGCCTTTTTTGACCGATTGGTCTTCTTTGACCAGCAGCGTCTGGTTATGCGCGTAGGCTGTGAGATAGGTGTTGTTGTGTTTCAAAATAATTAGGTTGCCGTAGCCACGCAGGCCGGCACCGGCATACACCACCCGGCCATCGCCAGAAGCAATGATGGCATCTCCAGCCTTGCCGTCAATGTCGTAACCTTTGTTTTTTACCTCATCGAATCCGGCAATCAGCCGGCCTTGTGCGGGCCATATCCAGGCAATGTCGTCGTCGGCCGACGCAGGCTGCGCGCTGCTGGCCGCGACCACAGGCGCTGGCGCCGGCGTGGCTGCCGGGGCCGATGCTGCGCTGGCGGGCCTGACAGGTGCAGCCGCAGTGGTGGTGGTCACGGTGCCCGACGTGACTGGGCGCGTGACGACGAGCGGATTGTCGCTGGTGGGCGGTACGATGCGCAGCACCTGGCCGACTTCAATCAGGTTGGGGTTCTCCAAATTGTTCCAGCGCACGATGTCACGAAAGTTTTGGCCGGTGTCCAGGCCGATACGAATTAACGTGTCGCCCGGCTTGACGGTGTAGTAACCCGGTTTGCCTGCGTTTTCAAAACCTGGCAACAGCTTGGGATCTGGTGCCGTGACGGGGGCTGCCACTACAGGCCGGGACAGGCCCGTGCCCCGGTCTTCAACAGGTGCCGGGTTGAGCGAACGCGAGCTGCAGCCCACCATCAGCATCATGCTGACAGACAGAGCGGCCCACACAAAGCGTTGCGAAGTTAATGAGATCAATTGATGCATGGTTTCCTGCCTTTTTTAACTTTACTCTCGGGCTTCAGGTTTGGCTTGTGCCTGATTTTAAAGGCACAAAGTGCACCGCCTCGAGCAAGGTTTGCGTCGTGCCGTGCACGGTTTTATCGACCACCACCAGGGCCTGCGCACCGTTGGTGCCCTGTACCGGTGCCACCAGCCGCCCACCAACTGCCAGTTGATCTATCCACGCTTGCGGCAGGGCCTCTCCACCGGCCGCAGCAATGATGGCCGCATATGGCGCGCCTTTGGCGTAGCCCACCATACCATCGCCAAACAGCAGGTGCAGGTTGCCCACCCGCAGCGGGCGCAGGTTGTCGCGCGCCTTGTCGTGCAGCCCGCGCAGCCGCTCGATGCTGTAAACCTCAGCCGCCAGCTGCGCCAGAAGCGCCGCCTGGTAGCCGCAGCCCGTGCCGATTTCCATCACCCGGCCCAGCTTGCCGTCACGGTCTTTGACAAGCAACTCCAGCATGCGCGCCACCACATTCGGTTTGCTGATGGTCTGGCCCAGGCCAATCGGCAGGCTGGTGTCCTCATATGCCTGATTGACGAGCGCTGAATCTACAAAACGATGCCGCTCGACCTGCGCCATGGCGGCCAGCACGCGGCTGTCTTGCACGCCTTGGGCAGCCAGCTTTTGCACCATGCGGGCACGCACGGCTTGTGAGTCAAGCCCCAGACCCGCCGCAACGCCTGGAACGCCTGGAACGCCTGGAACGGGCATTGAAGCTACTTTCTGAGTGTTTTTCAAGGCTGCAGGCCCCGTTACACGGGCGCCAGCTGCTATTAGTTTAGGAGCGATTGCTTTACCAAAGCCGCTCGGCATGCGCAGCGGAAAGCCTGGCCTCGGCGGCACATCGACGGGTTTCATGCCCGGCTTGACTCCAGCTTTCCCATGCGCTCTGCCCAATGTGGCAGCTGAGCGTGCTCGGTCAGGTCAACATGCAGCGGTGTCATGCAGACATAGCCTTGTTTGGCCGCATGAAAGTCCGTACCGTCACTGTCGTCTCTGGCCGGGCCCGCGCTGCCTATCCAGTACATGGTGTCGCCGCGCGGGCTGAGTTGGGTAATCACCTTTTCAGCCGCGTGCCGGCGGCCAAGGCGCACAACCCTGGTTTCCTTCAGCTCGGCATCGGGCAGGTTAGGAATATTGACATTGAGCAGCCATGGGTGGCCGGGTTTCTCGATAGAAGGCATCAATTGCTGCACGAGCGCCCTGGCCCGCCTGCCGGCAGAATCGATATGCGCCCAGCCCTTTTCAGTTTGAGAAAAAGCAATTGCCGGAATGCCAAACAGATACCCCTCCATCGCCGCGCCCACAGTGCCCGAATAAATCGTGTCGTCGCCCATGTTGGCACCGTTGTTGATGCCCGAGACGACCAGGTCGGGTCGGTAGCCCAGCAATCCTGTCAGCGCAATGTGCACGCAGTCAGCCGGTGTGCCATTGATGTACCTGAACCCATTAGCGGCCGTTTGTACATACATCGGTGTGTGCAGCGTCAATGCGTTTGACTTCGCGCTGTTGTTTTGCTCGGGCGCCACCACCTCTACATCGGCAATGTCCTTTAAAGCCTCATAGAGAGCCACAATGCCGATGGCTTGGTAGCCATCGTCGTTCGAAATCAAAATTTTCATGGTTTCATTCTAGGTGACAGCTTGAACAAAGGTGACAAAAAGCGTCCGCCGCTTCGCTGTACTTGCCTATGATGACGCATTCAAATTACCAAAGGACAACCATGCATGCCTGGCTTTGCGAAAACCCCACAGGCGTCGACGCCCTGAGCTGGAAAGAGCTGCCCACTCCCACGCCCAAAGCCGGCGAGGTGCTGATTGGAATCAAAGCCGCGTCGCTGAACTTTCCTGACCTGCTGATTGTTCAAAACAAATACCAGACAAAGCCGCCCCTGCCCTTTGTGCCCGGGTCTGAATACGCAGGCATCGTGCAGGCTGTGGGTGAAGGCGTCAAGCATTTAAAGGTTGGCCAACACGTGGCCTGCCTATCAGGCACGGGCGGCTTTGCTACGCATACCATAGCGCCTGCCGCGCTTTGCATGCCGCTTCCGAGTGAGTTTTCGTTTGTAGACGCAGCAGCATTCATCATGATTTATGCCACGTCGTACCACGCGCTGGCTGACCGGGCACAACTCAAGGCCGGTGAAACCGTGCTGGTGCTGGGTGCGGCGGGCGGCGTGGGTACATCAGCGATTCAAATTGCCAAGGCTCTGGGCGCACACGTAATTGCCGCCGCGTCAACCGACGAAAAATGCGCGCTGTGTAAATCCATTGGCGCAGACGACACCATTAACTACACAACCAGCGATCTGCGCGAAAGCATCAAGGCGTTGACAGGCGGCAAAGGCCCCGATGTGGTGTATGACCCCGTAGGCGGCGACTACACCGAGCCGACCTTTCGCTCGATTGCCTGGCGCGGCCGCTACCTGGTGGTCGGATTCGCATCTGGCCCCACGCCATCGCTGCCGCTGAATTTGCCCCTTCTCAAGGGCGCGTCCATTGTCGGCGTGTTCTGGGGCGGCTTTGCCAAGGCCGAGCCCAAAGCCAACGCCGCCATGATGGCCGAACTGGCCAGCTGGTATGCCCAAGGCAAAATCAAACCAGTGATTGACAGCACCCTGCCGATGAGCGAGCTAAAGGCGGCGTATGCGCATATGGGCTCGCGCGGCGTCAAGGGAAAACTGGTGATGGTGAACTAGGCGCAGATCAACTGTTCCCATAAAAAAGCCGGATGAACTGTGACGTTCATCCGGCTTTCAGTTATTAGGGCTGAATAAAGCCCAGCGCCCTGAGTTTTACTTCGTCGCTTTATGAACCGCTTTGCGATGCGCGCGGTGCTTGACCACAGGCTTGCTGGACGTCATGGCGGCCATTGGATGGGCCTTTGCATAAGCTGCATCACGCTGTGCTACCAGGCGGGCACCTTCTACGCTGGCAGGTGTTTGCGCAAAGCTGGACACCGCGCAAGCAGAAATAAAACATGCAAGTACAAATGATTTTTTCATGGTGTTTCCTTTGAGTTGACTAACCGCGCCGTCAAACTTGATGGTTTATCGGGTCCATCCTTCAACGGCAGGCGAAGCGTTACTGTTGACGCCCACCCGTAAAGATGGCGTAAAGAACCGCCAGTCACAAAAAACTTTAAATCAAGCCAACGAGGTTAAACAAAATGAAAAAAAGCTTTCTGTCCGCAGAATAGCAGGCTTTCGAATTTTGGGGTGGCTGATGGGGCTCGAACCCACGACAACAGGAATCACAATCCTAACTTTTCACTATTCCCCTTTGTTGATTAGTATCCTATAATCTATATAAATCAACAGGTTACAAGGAATGCACTGGATAAGTGAACAGTCCAAGTGTTGATTGAAATGCACCTGTATTGTGCAAATTTGCCTACAGATTGCCTACAGATTTTGGGGGAGCCATGAAACAGCAAACAAACCGGGTTCGATTGACCGCTGGCAGGGTTGACTCTTTCGCATGCCCGGCCAACAAGCCCCAGGCTTTTTTATGGGACACCGACACCCCAACACTGGCACTGCGGGCAACCCCAACAGGCCGCAAAACTTACATTTTTGAATCACGGTTGAACGCGTCGACCATCCGAATCAACATCGGGACGCTGGCAGACTGGCCGATTGAAAAGGCGCGTACCAGAGCGCAAGGGCTCAAAATGCTAGTTGACGGTGGCACTGACCCACGCGAAGTAGAGCGCGACAAACAAGCCGCCGCTCTTGAAAAGAAGGCAAGTACCGCCGCAAAACTGCAAGCCGACAAGTTGGCCGCCGTGACCATGGGCGAAGTATGGGCCGCCTACGTTGAAGAACGCCGCCCGTTTTGGGGTGACCTGCACTTACGCGACCATATCGACAAAGCCAAGGCTGGGGGCTTACCGTCTGGCCGCCGTGGTGGTGGCAAACAGTTGACCAAACCGGGGCCATTGGCTGCCCTGATGCCGCTTCCGCTGAAAGACCTCGACCAACGCACGATAGAAAAATGGGCCGCTAATGAAGGCAAAACCCGCGCATCGTCTGCCCGGTTGGCATGGCGGTTGCTGACGGTGTTCCTCACATGGTGTGGCGAACAGCCCCAATACGCTGCCCTGCTGACCACAGAAAACCCAGCTAAATCCAAAAAGGCCCGTGAGGCATTGGGCAAGGCAGGAAAGAAGTCAGACGTGCTGCAACGTGAACAACTGGCCGTGTGGTTTGCCGCCGTTCAGCAGCTACAGAACCCCGTCATATCTGCATGCCTGCAAATGATGCTGTTAACGGGTGCCCGGCCTGGCGAAGTTCTTAACCTTCGCTGGACAGACATAAATGCGCAATGGAAGGGAATCAGCATCCGCGACAAGGTTGAAGGAACCTGTGAAATACCTGCGACGCCCTACATGTTGCATTTGCCGGCAGCCCTGCCCCGCCGCAATGAATGGGTGTTCTCTAGCCCCAATAGCGCCACTGGTTGCCTTACCGAGCCCAACAACCCGCACACACGCGCCTGCACAGCTGCTGGCCTAAACGGACTTACCTTGCATGGGTTACGCCGTTCATTTTCAAGCCTCACCGAGTGGCTGGAAACGCCTGCCGGGGTGGTGGCACAGATTCAAGGACACAAACCCAGCGCTACTGCTGAAAAGCACTACAAAGTCAGGCCGCTTGAACTGTTACGCGTGCATCACGAAAAGATTGAAGCGTGGATTTTGGAGCAGGCCGGAATTGTGTTCGATGCCAAGGCCGCGCCCGGCGCATTGCGTATTGCGGCTTGATTATCGCAAAATAGCTATAATATGAACCATTGGACTGTGACCATGCACCCGCTGGCAGAACCTGAATTGCGGGCGCTACCTGCTGACATGAAGGCCCGGTTCCTGCACGTTGCCGAAATGTTGGAGGAATTTGGCCCGCAGCGTGTAGGGCTGCCTCATATCCGCCCACTGGAAAGCAAGCTATGGGAAATGAGGATGCAAGGCCGTGACGGAATAGCCCGCGCTGTGTATGCCGCCGTTCAAGGCCGCCGTTTGCTGGTGTTGCATGTGTTTGTGAAAAAGACACAAACCACGCCACGGGCTGCGATAGCAATGGCACTGAAACGAATGGAAGCAGGAACATGAAAACACTTCGCACACTCAAAACCGAACTGTTAACCGACACCGACACACGGGCTGAATATGAAGCCATGGCCGCTGAATTCAGCATGGCCCGCGAACTGTTAGCCGCCCGCGCCCGCGCCGGGTTGACGCAAGGCGAAGTAGCCCAGCGTATGGGCACCACACAGAGCGTTATTGCACGCCTGGAGAGTGGCACCCGGATGCCTTCAATGCGAACCATGCAACGCTACGCGCAAGCCGTGGGAGCGCATGTCGTGGTGCATTTGGAAGCCGCCTAAACCGTTTTGCCCCAGCCTAGCCTGCGATTAATTACCGCTGGCGAAAAGTCGGACACCTTCACCGACAGGCTGGGGCCCTTATTTGAAGTGACGCTTTGAAGGGGTGCAAATATGCCGAGTAGTTTTTCTAAAGACCCGGTTCACGAACCAGTCTCGATTGATGAAGCCAAAGAACAGAAAATCTATCTGGATTTTTTGTATAAGCAGCCACCATTCAACAGCCCGCCGTTGTCTGGAGTAGCCGCGTCAATTTTATTTCATGCCGATATTGTGGATAGAGAGTTCGGCAACGCGTTACTGTCGGTATCTGGCCTGAAAGATTGGATTAGCTCCAAGGGCTTGCACCTAGTAACAAAACCGTCAATTAATGACTTTGAATTTGTACAAGTAGAAGCGCTGCTGTGTGCTGTCGAGCGAGCTGCGACTGATGGGTTAACCCAGCCCACAGCCAAATCTTTTGTGAAGGTGTCAAAGACCCTTGCTGACGACCCAGCCGCTGACATAGCGGCACAGTGGCTTATCGGTGCAGACGCGCATCAGCAATGGCGCGAAGTCATCAGGAACGCTGTACTCCACAACGAACTGGCACTGCTGGATTGGGGTTCAAAGCTGCCGATTAACGGCCTACCAGCGCAGACTGGAACAACGTCCGCGACTGTGGGGGCTGTAGGCGCATCCGGTGGTGTAGAGACTGATAAGGCCGTGCCAGCAAAACCATTGCAACGTACTGCTGCCCAAGATTCGGCCATTCTTTGCGAAATAAAAAAACTGGGTTTCAACCCTATGTCACTTGCTAAAAACCCTTCTGGCAAACCAGGTGTAAAAGCTGCTGTTCGTGCCGCACTTTTACAAAGTCCGCTGTTTACCGGGAGGACGGTTTTCGACAAAGCGTGGGAACGATTGACCGCCCACGCCGATATTGCGATTCAAGACTAAAAGCCTTTGGGGCATGCCCCCAAGTGGGGGATACGGGGACACTTGCGGGGGAGGATAGTTACCGAAAAAAAATCACCTCACGATACGAATCAACGTGTTTGAAAGGTGAATCATGCAAACCGAGTCAATCCAACAGTTCACGCCCCTGGAACTGGAAACCCGTCCCACAGTGGACACCGCCGCATATGCCCATTACATGCATATCGCGCCGCAAACAGCACGCGTCCACGCTTGCAAAGAATCAGGGCCAATTCGACCCATTCGCATCCCTGGCAGTGCAAAGCTGCACTGGCCTACTGCTGAAATTAAGCGCGTGCTGGGGGTGTCGCAATGATGGCCGCCGCGTTCTTCCTGCTGCTACCACCGCGAAAGCGCAGGGCTGCTAAATGAAAACGCCCGACACCACAAAAGCAGTACCGAGCGCCCCGAACAGGCTTGAGTTTACTGGCACAGACAACCCGCGTCACCTGCGCGTGATTCAGGCATTGCTAACCCGCCCACTGCCGCGTGAGCAGCTCGACAGCTTATCGGGTGCATCCAATGGCCCTGAGCTTGTTGCGGAGCTTCGCCGCCGTGGGCTTGAGCTGCCTTGCAGTCGCACAAAGAAGAAGGACCGCGACCTGTTCGATTGCTGGCCGGGTGTATATCACTTTACTCACCGCGACCGCCGTAATGTTTATCGATGGTTGGCAAAGCAGCAACGAGCACGCCGTGGCCAACGGCCGTAACAGTCGGCCTAGAGGTGACTCAGGCCGTGACTCGGGCGGGTTTGTAGCCCTGCCCTGGTCAGTCCTGGATTGCCCGGCCTATGCTCGCTTATCCATGCACGCACGGGCTTTGCTGCTGGAGGTGGCACGCCAATTTGTCCGAGATAACAACGGGCGCATGTTGTTGTCTCGGGTCTACATGGCAAAACGCGGCTGGAAAAGTATGGACATGCTCAACAAATGCAAAACTGAGTTGGTCGAAGCTGGGTTCATATTCCAAACGGTGCAAGGCCATCGCCCGAATAAGGCAAGCTGGTTTGCAGTGACGTGGCGAGCACTCGACAAGCTGCCTGGGTATGACGAAGGCGCTGCGCTTTGCTTTGAACGTGGTGCGTATCAGAAAAATGCACAACTGAAAAACGCGAAGCTTAAACCGCCCCACGGTACAGAGAGACCGTCAATAGCACCGTCCCACGGTACAGGGGAGATGCCTGCTGTACCGCCCCACGGTGCTATCAGCGCTACTTTTACTGCTTCCCCTGTACCGCCACACGGACACCATCTAGAGATGCCATCTACTGCACTTCAAACAACACACTGAAAGAACATCATGCCAACATTTACAAACTACCACCTGACTGCTGAACACGTCAATAACGAAAGCGGCCCTGCTGTGATGTTGACCCAGCAACAAGGCATTGAAGACGCTGCAACCATCATGGTTCACCCTTGGCAGCTTGTTGCGGCCTGTCAGCACCTGGGGCTCAATAGCAGCGACCATCTAGCAGACAAAACAATTGCGACACTGACCCGCCGCATGCTTGGGTTGCGTGACCGCATCGAAAGCTTGGCTGAATGGATGGCTATGCACAGCGACCACAAGCACGCAGACCTCAGCTACGAAACCACCCAGCTAAACGCAATGGCTGACCTTGCAATTGAGTGGTGCTGTGACTTTGATGAAACTGAAATAGAGCGCCAATGCGTGACACCTCCAAAGCCTCAACAAGGTGACTTGCTATGACAAGCGGCAAACAACCGGGGAGGGGGTACTTCAATAGCTACGGATTTAAGAGCTGGAAACCGTTGGTTCCCGTCGCACGCACAACCGCAAATTGAGGTTGTTTTTTTGTAGGTGGGTCTCTGACAGGTTGGCACTAAAGTAAACCGCCCTACGTACCACGCACATGCATGTTAGTAGACAGCCGCGCCGCCTGATTTATGCGTGGTGTACTTTTCAGACGGGCGTAAAGCGCTTAAGCGGTTTTTGTGGGTACGCGACGGCTTAGTATGCTTAGAATCCGTGCATATTGACCACAAAAAAATGACCGAAGCATCAAGCAACATCACGCGCATGGATAAAGTAATCGCCATCGTGCCAAATTAATAGCGCTCCACAGCTACAAATTCGACTTAACAAGAGGTACAAATGGCACTGATCAAATGTCACGAATGCGGTAACGATGTGAGCACAACCGCAAAACTCTGTCCTGCATGCGGCGCAAAGGTAAAACCGCCAAAACAATCGATGTCGAGGGCCGCAAAGCTGGGTTTAGGGATTTTAGGGGTTTCATTAGTTGCAGGGGTGGCTTTAACTGACAAGCAAGATAAAGCGCGTCAGCAGGGTTTGACAGCGCAAACGCCAGAACAAATTGCTGCCGTAAAACAAAGTAAATCTCGCACCCAAACGGCTATCCTTGGAGCAACACAGCTTAGGAACTCCATGAAAGACCCGACCGCTTTTGAGTTAACAAGCATGATGGTTCACGACAGTGGTTTTGTCTGCTACGACTACCGAGCCAAAAATAGTTTTGGTGCAACAATGCCCAACAGCGCCGTTCTTACAAATGGCGCTAAATTGCTTGTTCGTGAACGCGACAGCAGCCAATTTGTAAAAGCTTGGAACGCAAATTGCACCAAACCGGGCGCAAGCGATCAAACAGATTTAGCTATCAACATTTTAAAACGCATGTCATAAATCGCGTTTTTGCTTAACATTTTGCTATATTTTTAGTAGCAATTAACTTTTAACAACCCGCCATGCGCGGGTTTCCTTTTGTCTGATGGCGGTGCTGCATTTGGGAAAGTTGCCTACAGATTGCCTGCAAGGGGCATAAATGAAAAAAGCCCGCTACGTTTTAAATAGCAGGCTTTCTTTGTATCACTTGGGGTGGCTGATGGGGCTCGAACCCACGACAACAGGAATCACAATCCTGGACTCTACCAACTGAGCTACAGCCACCATCCTCACTGATTATAGCGCCCTACTGCGTGGTGGTGCCTTCAGGATTGGTGATCTGATCAGCTTTCGCGCGAATGGGCTTGGCTACCTTTATTTCGGTTTTAAAGCGTTCTTTCAGCACGTTGTAGTACGCCAGGCTTTCGGCTGACGTCCACCACTGGATGTACTGGTTGCGCTCTTGTTTGGTAGTGGCTTCTGGTGACGGGTCGCGCGGCAAAATTTTAACTACTTTGACAATTGCATAGCCCTGCGCGCCCAAGTCGACGCCCGCGAAGGCCGGCAATGCCGCTGCGTCAGCTCGCAACGCTGCATCAACAAGCGGCAGAGGTTGCTTTTGCGGCTGGTCGCGTGACACTGCCACAGTCTCCGGCATAACTGCAGTTGCTGGCGCTGCCTTCCAGGTGGCCAGTTTGGCGGTGCCATCTTTGCGTGCTTCTTCAGCGCCGCGCTGGGCCAGCCAGCGCTGACGCACGATGTCCTTGACTTCCGTCAGTGGTTTGGTGCGGGCCGGTGTGTACTGCGTGACCCGTCCTGAAACAAGTTGGTTAGATCCCACCTCAACCGCTTCGGTGTTGCGCTTTTTCTCAATCGTATCGGTTGCAAAAATTGCATTTAAAAACTTGGCGTTAGCCAGCGCACCTGTCACGCCTGGCGCGGGCTTGCGGGTGATGCCCGTAGCGGTTTTAACTTCCAGCTTCAAGCGATCGGCTGTGGGCTTCAAACTGTCGGCTTGTTCGTACACGGCGTTTGTGAAGCCTTCGGCGCTTTCCGTAAATTTCTTTTGTGCCTGCTGCTTTTTAACCTCCAGCTCCAGCTCGGGCTTCATCTCTTCAAAGGTTCGTTGCTTGGGCGCTTTAATATCGGTCAGCTGGATGATGTGATAGCCAAATTCTGACTCGACAACATCGCTGATGTCACCTTTTTTCATGGCGAAGGCTGCGTCTGAAAACGGTTTGACCATCGCATCGCGGGCAAAGAAATCAAGGTCACCGCCCGCCGGTGCAGAGCCAGGGTCCTGGGAATTTTTACGCGCTACATCGGCAAACGCGTCGGGTGATTTTTTAACTAGCGCTGTTAGTTCAAGCGCCTTGGCTTTGGCTTTTTGGCGGTCTGCCTCAGGGGCGCTTTTGGGCGATGCAATCAGGATATGGCTGGCACGGCGTTCTTCAGTGCCGCCCAAGCGCTGGGCGTTCTGGTCGTAATAAGCCTTCAGGTCAGCGTCAGCAATCACCAAGCCCTTTTTGATGGTTTCAACATCAAACAGCACGTACTCAATATTGGCTTGCTCAGGCGCCTGAAATAAGTTGGCGTTGGCTTTGTAGAACTGCTCCAGGTCAGCGTCAGTAGGATTCAGTTTGGCAGCGTAGTCTGGTGTAGAAAAGCGGGCAATCTGAATCTCGCGTTTTTCAAAGTAAGCATTGAGCGCTGTGTCGGCCGCCACGTTGGATGAAAAGCCGCTGCCCGCCACACCTGTCAGCACCTGGCGGCTTGAAAGGTCCGAGCGGACGCTCGCTTCAAACATTTCGGGGCTCATGCCCTGCCCGCCGAGCAGCTGTCTGTAGCGCTCCATGTCAAGCGTACCGTCCGCTCGGCGCAGTGCAGCGATGTCGGGGTTGTCTTGCAACTCACGCGCCAACCGCTGGTCGCTGGTGTTCAGTTTTGATTTGCCGGCTGCGGCTAGCAGCACCCGGTCGCGCACCAGGCGTTCCAATGTTGCATACCTAGCCTCGGGGGAATCAAGCAACTTTGCATCGAGCGACGGCATGGAGGCTTTGAGCTTGTCGACTTCACGCAGATGCGCTCTATCCCATTCGGTTTGAAGAATCTCTTGGCCATCAACTTTGGCAACAACAGCGCCTTTTTCCTTGCCCCGCGTGTAGCCGTCCAGGCCAAACAAAATAAAAGACGGCACGATCAGCAAAAACAAGAACCCCATCGTGATCTTGGTGTGCTTGCGAATGAAATCAAACATCAGAGAAATCCTGTACTACAGTCAAAACCGAAAAAAAATTGAAGGAACAAACAAAAAAGGCGAACGCATGGTTCGCCTTCGGTCGTCGCAGTTAAAGGACTGTTCAAGTTAGCGGCGGGTGGTGGGTGCTGACGGGCTCGAACCGCCGACCTACGTCGTGTAAGGGCGCTGCTCTACCAACTGAGCTAAGCACCCCGCCGAAAACTTTTAAATCCTTGAACTCAACTTTGCATCAGTTCAAAGCGTCTTTGAGCGCTTTGCCCGGACGAAACTTTGGAACCTTGGCGGCCTTAATTTTAATCGCATCGCCAGTGCGTGGGTTACGGCCAACGCGGGCAGCACGTTTGCCTACTGCAAAAGTACCAAAACCTACCAAAGACACAGAGCCACCTTTTTTTAGGGTTGTTTTCACCGCGCCGATGGTCGACTCTAGCGCGCGGGTCGCAGCCGCTTTAGAGATATCGGCGTGTTTGGCAATGTGCTCGATTAATTCTGTCTTGTTCACAAGCTGTCCCTCGTTAAAAAGTTAATTTGGTTGTCTCAAAAAGCATCTTTGCCGATGTCAACTCAAGACGACAATAAGAACCAACACGTGCAGTTTGGTCTGCCGAACATTATTAAAGCGATTGGTTGGCTTCCTGTCAACCGGCGTCAATTTCGTTACCGTGGGCTGGCGAATTCTAGTCGCTTTTCTGTAGGCTGAAAGTTAATTCGCTAGCGAGCAATGTAATTTTTCTGCTTGACAAAACCCCTTTAAAGCCTGCCCCACCGCGTCGGCGCACGAGGTTTAACCAAGCGCAGCGGCAATCGCTTTGCCTACATCGGCAGTGCTGGCGCTTCCGCCCAGGTCGGGGGTGCGCGGTGCGCCGCTATTGGGAGCCAAAACTTTCTCAATCGCCGCCAGCACAGCATCGTGTGCATCTTTATGGCCTAAAAACTCCAGCATCATGGCGCCGCACCAGATTTGTCCGATCGGGTTGGCAATCTGTTTGCCGGCGATATCTGGCGCAGAGCCGTGCACAGGCTCAAACAGCGATGGGAACTTGCGCTCCGGGTTCAGGTTGGCGCTGGGTGCGATGCCGATCGTGCCAGTGCAGGCGGGGCCCAGGTCACTCAATATGTCGCCGAACAAATTACTCGCCACAACCACGTCAAAAAAATCGGGACGCTGCACAAAGTGCGCCGTCAGGATGTCGATGTGAAATTTATCGAGCTTGATGTCTGTGTAGTTTTTCGCCATTTCAGCAACCCGCTCGTCCCAATAGGGCATGGAAATGGAGATGCCATTGGATTTGGTAGCACTGGTCAAATGCTTTTTAGGCCGCGACTGCGCCAGCTCAAACGCAAACTTGAGCACGCGGTCTACACCAATGCGGGTAAACACAGATTCCTGCAACACAAACTCACGCTCGGTACCGGGAAAGGCCCGGCCGCCGATGCTCGAATATTCGCCTTCGGTGTTTTCGCGCACGATGTAAAAGTCAATCTCGCCGGGCGCGCGTGCGCTGCCGTCGCGCCGCACCACAGGTGCAATGATGCCGGGCATCAAACGCGCGGGCCGCAGATTGATGTATTGGTCAAACTCGCGGCGAAATAACAACAGCGAACCCCACAATGACACATGATCAGCAATTTTTTCGGGCCAGCCTACCGCGCCAAAATAAATCGCGTCGTGGCTGCCAATCTGATCTTTCCAATTGTTGGGCAGCATCTTGCCATGCTTCTCGTAATAGTCCCAGCTTGAAAAGTCGAAATGATCGAATTGCAGGTCAATGCCAAATTTGCTGGCTGCTGCCTCCATCACGCGGATGCCTTCAGGCATGACCTCTGTGCCTATGCCGTCGCCTGCAATAACGGCGATGCGTTTTTTACTCATGATGGTTTCCTTTGATTGAGGGGTCGTTCGGGTTAAAAAAATTTAGGGCGGAGGCGATCAAGCGACCGGGCGCTTCCTCGGCAATGTAGTGGCCACAGGGCAAGCTGCTGCCACTGACTTGCGTTGCCCTTTCGCGCCACAAGCCCAGGACATCGAAGCATTGGCCAACTGCGCCATGCTCGCCCCACAAAACCCTCAAAGGCTGCATCAGTTTGTTGCCCACTGCAATATCGGCTCGGTCATGCGCCAGGTCAATCATTGCGCTTGCGCGGTAGTCCTCGCAAATGGCGTGAGCTGTACCCGCAATTTGCACGCAGCGCTCGTACTCAGCCAGCGCATCGGGCGCAAATGCTGCCAAGCCAGCGTGACGTTTGCCCATGACGTTACGCAGGTAACGCACAGGGTCCGATTCAATCAAGGCCTCAGGCAGCGGCGGCGGTTGAATCAAGAAAAACCAGTGCCAATAGGCAGTTACAAAAGCCTGGCTGGTGTTTGCGTACATCGCCAGCGTGGGCGCAATGTCCAGCAGCAACATGCGTTCAACCCGCTCAGAGTGATCAACCGCCAGCCGATGCGCTACACGCGCACCCCTGTCATGCGCCAGCACACCAAAGCGTTCGAACCCGTGGTGCTGCATCACGGCCACCGCGTCCAGCGCCATGGCGCGTTTTGAATATGCCGTATGGTCGGCATCGCTGGTGGGGCGCACCGAATCGCCGTAGCCGCGCAAGTCCATCATCACCACCGTGAAATGCTGGGCCAAAGCGGGCGCTACTTTGTGCCACATGGCATGGGTTTGCGGGTGGCCGTGCAGCAGCAGCAACGGTGGGCCGTTGCCGCCCCTGCGGGTGTGCAGTGCGCCAGCTGGGCCTTCAACCTGCGCGACTGAAAAGTTTTGTAAATCCTTCACAGTTTGATCATCGCGCTTCAGGCAAGGTAATTCAAGCAATAATAAAGCTATTGATTATTTCTTTTAAAGAACTAATAGGAAAACGCTTGTGGAACGCAGTGACCTTGAACTGGTATTGGCCGTGCGCGACCACGGCAGCTTGGCAGCAGCAGCCGTCAGCCTGAACCTGGCCGCTCCGGCTGTGACCAAACGGCTGGCGGCACTTGAAGCCAGGCTGGGGCAGCGGCTGTTTCAGCGCACCACCCGGCGCGTCAGCCCCACGGCTGAAGGGGAAGCCGTTTGCGCCAGCGCCGTGCCACTGCTCGACGGTTTCAAGGTTCTAGAAGCGCAACTGCAAGAGCGGCATAAGGAACCCACCGGGCGCATCCGGCTGGCGGCTACGTTTGGCTTCGGGCGGCTGTGGCTAGGGCCAGCGCTGGCACAGTTTCAAGCCCGCTACCCCAAGGTACAAGTGCAGTTGCAGCTGACGGAGCAACTGCCCGACCTGGCTGCTGAAGGCTTTGATGGCGCGGTGTGGTTGTGGTCTGTTCACGGCGCGCAGGCGGCGCAGTGGGTGTCACGGCGGCTGGCGCGCAACCAGCGGGTCTTGGTGGCCGCACCCGCTTACTTGAGGCAGCACGGCATACCCGCAGGCTTGCAGGATTTGCAGCAACACGCTTGCCTGATCGCACGTGAAAACGGCAATCGGGCGAATCAGCCGTTTGATGAATGGCAAGTGGTTGATCACCGACAAGTTAAAAAACGTACGGGGGTCAGTCCCGCGTCATCGCGCGTGGTAGTCCATGGCCCGCTCAGCAGCAACTCTGGGGAGCTGGTGCGCGACTGGTGCCTGGACGGGCGCGGCATCATGCTGCGCAGCCTGTGGGACATCGCGCCACAGCTAGCCAGCGGGCAGCTGGTGCGTGTGCTGCCTGACTGGTGCATGCCTGACGCAGACATCCACTGGCTCGCACCCTACCGGCCCGATGCGCCGCGCCGCATCCGCTTGCTGATTGATTTTTTAGTGGCTGAGTTCGCGACAGAACCGTGGAAGGCTAAGGCGCAGGCTTTGCAGTGCTAACGACCAGGCTAACGCCCAAGGCGGTAATTGCAGTCCCCAAAACAGTGACCGCTGTAACCGGCTCGGCAAACAGCAGCCATGCCATCAGGGCTGTGCAGGGCGGCACCAAGTACATCAGACTCGTGACGGCAGTGGCTGCCCCTCGTTGAATCAGCATGTAGAGCAGCGAACTTCCGCCCAACGTCAGCCCCAGCACGGACCAGCTAAGCGCGCCAATGAACTGCGATGTCCAAACCACTGACTCGCTTTCCATCAACGCGAGCGGCAAAGTAACCGCCAGGGCAGCAGCAAGTTGCACTGCATTGGCACCGCGCACGTCTGCGGGGGCAACAAAGCGCTTTTGGTACAACGTGCCCGCTGTGATGCTGAGCAACGCAAACGTGATGGCCGCAAACGTGAAGGCGGTGACTTCATTGGTGCTGCCAAATTTGCGCGACACCACCAGGACCAGGCCGCCCAGCCCAAGGGCCAAGCCCAGCCACTGGCGCTGCGTGACCTTGTCGCGGTCGCCTGCGCCTGATGCCATGCTGGACACCCATACCGCAGTCAGCACCGGCTGCAAACCCACCATCAGCGCCGCCAGGCCAGAGCCCATGCCCGCCTTGATGGCGATCCAAACGCCGCCCAGATAGCCTGCGTGAATCAGCACACCGCTGACCGACAAGTGCAACCACTGCTGTCTGCCGCGCGGCCAGCTCACACGCGCCAGTGCCGTCCAGACCAAAAAGCACAACAGCGACAGCGCATAGCGAATAGACAAAAAAGTAAGCGGCGGCGCATACGGCAGGCCAAATTTGGCGACTACAAAACCGGTGCTCCAGATCAGCACAAATACGGCAGGCATGGCGCGAAGCAGCGCGCCCTCGTTTGAAGAAGTCAATGGATACGGATCCCTAATTGGCCTGTTTGCGAATTTCCGGGATCGCTTTTTGCAGGTAATACACCATCGACCACACCGTCAAAACGGCAGATATCCAGATCAGCCACGTGCCCCACAAGTGGGTGTCAATCACACCAAACAAACGGCCGTCATAGAGCAAGAACGGAATTGCTGTCATCTGCACTGTTGTTTTGGCTTTGCCCAGCATGTGCACGGCAACACTTTTTGTGGCGCCAATCAGGGCCATCCACTCACGCAGCGCTGAAATGGCGATTTCCCGGCCAATGATGATGAGCGCCACAAACACATCGGCACGCTGCAAATGCACCAGCACCAGCAGTGACGCGCAGACCAAAAACTTGTCGGCCACCGGGTCTAAAAAAGCACCGAATGACGAGGTTTGGTTGAGCTTGCGAGCCAAGTAGCCATCCAGCCAGTCGGTGGCGGCAAACACCACAAACATGACGGCAGCGATAAGGTTGCGTTCAACCGCAAGAATATTAAGGTAGAAAACGCCCACGATCAGCGGAATCGCGATGATGCGCGTCCAGGTCATGATGGTGGGAATGGTCCAAAACTTCATACGGCATTTTGGCATGCCAGCAAATAGATTTGGTCGCTATTCATTTAGGAGCTGCTCGCGCCCGTATTGATTGGCTTTCAGGCTGATTTGCACCCTAAATTAACTTTCTGGTAGTTTTAGAGTCTGTTCTAGTGCAAAGCCCGGTAAATCTCCCCCGCCAGCTCTTTCGATATGCCGTCCACCGTGGCAATGTCTTCAGCGCTGGCTGACGCAATGGCGCGTATGCCGCCAAAGCGCTGCAGCAGGCTAGCGCGCTTTTTGGGGCCTATGCCTTCGATGTCTTCGAGCTTGCTGGCGCCTGTGCGTACGCTGGCCCGTTTGGCCCGCATGCCGGTGATGGCAAATCGGTGCGCCTCGTCGCGGATTTGCGCAATCAGCATCAGCGCGGCAGAGTCACGGCCCAGATAAACCTTTTCACGGCCGTCGGCAAACACCAGCTCTTCCAAGCCGACTTTGCGACCTTCGCCTTTTTCAACGCCTGCTATCAAGCCCAGGTCTAGGCCCAGCTCGGTAAACACCTCTCTTGCCATGCTGACTTGGCCTTTGCCGCCGTCTACCAGCACCAAGTCGGGCAGTCGGCCGTCATTGTTCTTTACCGCCTCAGCCAGCTTGCTGTAACGCCGCGTCAGCACCTGGCGCATGGCGGCGTAGTCGTCGCCCGGGGTGATGCCTTCGATGTTGTAGCGGCGGTACTGCGCGCTTTGCATTTTGTGTTCAGCAAACACCACACACGATGCCTGCGTCGCCTCACCCGCCGTGTGCGAGATGTCAAAGCACTCGATGCGCAGCGTCGCCAAATCATCGAGCGACAAGTCCATCGCCTCGGCTAGCGCACGGGTACGCGCCTGCTGGCTGCCCTGCTCTGCCAGCAACCGCGCCAATTGCAATTCAGCGTTTTTCATGGCCATGTCTAGCCAGATGCGGCGCTGCTCGCGCGGCTGGTGAATGGCAGCAAACTTCACACCGCTTTGGGCGACGAGTGCGGCGATTAGTTCTTTGTCTACAGGCTCGCTGCACACCAGCATGGGCGGCACGGGGATATCGATGTAGTGCTGGGCAATAAAGGCTTCAAGCACCAGTGCTTCCAGCGACTTTGCATCGGTGTCTAGCTTTTCTTCAGCGTCCAGCTCAGCGTCCAGCTCGGCCACATCAACCGCGTTTTCAATGTGCGTCGGAAAGTACGGCCGGTCGCCCAAATGCCGCCCGCCGCGCACCATGGCCAGGTTGACGCAGGCTTTGCCGCCCTGCACTTTCACGGCCAGGATGTCGACGTCCACATTGTCATTTTTGCCGCCAATTTCCATACTCTGCTGATGCAATACTTTGGACAGCGCCGACATTTGGTTGCGCAGTTCAGCGGCTTGTTCAAACTCCAGCTTGTCTGAGTGCAGCCGCATTTGCTGCTCTAGCCCGGTCAATATCTCTTGCGTTTCGCCTTGCAAAAACTTCTCGGCATTGGCCACGTCTTGGCCATAGGCCTCGGTGGTGATGTGGCCGACACACGGGGCGGAGCAACGCTTGATCTGATACAGCAAACACGGCCGTGATCGGTGATTGAACACCGTGTCTTCACAGGTGCGCAGCTT
>JANYED010000130.1 GCA_025363315.1 Polaromonas sp. | reverse complement strand
CGCGCTGGGTAACGTGCGACGACCCGAATGAGTTGAAAAAATTCATGGACGCCAACGCGCACCGGGTGGCGCTGGACGCCGTAGATGCACCCACCCTGCTGGTCGACCACAGCGCCACGCTGCGCGCAGTCGAGCAGCAATGGCAGAAAATCAAATTTCACGCCCTGCGCGAACATGCCGGGCTGGTATTTCAGGCCAAGATGTAGTTTTTGCCAGGTAAACGGCCTGTAGACCAATCAGAATAGGCGGTAACAGCTATTACATTTATAGCTGACGCTGCACGAATTCATTGGTCTCGTATTCATTGTTGTCCGGACTTCTGAAGTGGTTCAAGTACAGCATCGCGTCCGGCGAATCTGCCTTCGCACCGAAAAACACAACGACATGAGTTGCAGGCCAGAGAAATAAGGAATTCAGATAGTCAGCAAAACATGTGACGTTCCGATAACAGCAGGACAGTCAAATGCAGGCCAGGCCAGCCCACTGCGCTAGGGTGTCCGGCGTCTGAATTACTCTCACCACGCGGGCAACCGGCTCTCCAACAACATCCAGAGCAAACACCACCGTTCTAAGGGCAGGATCCGCAAGGATACGGCCCAGCACCTCGTCCTCACGCGCAGCATCGGCCAGCGCCGCACGCAAGCTAGTCCCGCAAGCGCTGCCCAGCAAGGCAGGCAACTCCGCTTCCATCATCAACCGTTACGGAAAATAAAACTGTAGGCGTTGAGCGCCGGCACGCCGCCCAGATGGGCGTACAGCACACGCGAGCCGTCCGGAAACTCGCCGCGGCGCACCTTGTCGATCATGCCGTGCATGGACTTGCCCTCGTACACCGGGTCGGTAAGCATACCTTCCTGGCGAGCGCACAGGCGGATGGCTTCCAGCGTGCCTTCGTTGGGCAGGCCATATTCAGGTCCGCCATAGCGGATGTCGAGCACTACGTCTTTTTCTGTGATGTCGCGGTTCAGACCCACCAATTTGGCGGTGTTCTGCGCAATGCGGGTGATCTGTGCGTGGGTTTTCTCTGGCTTAGCCGAAGCGTCGATGCCGATCACGCGTTCTGCACGCCCGTCAGCTGCAAAACCCACCACCATGCCGGCCTGCGTGCTGCCGGTGACCGAACACACGACGATGTAGTCGAACTGGAAGCCCAGGTCTTTTTCCTGGGCACGTACTTCTTCGGCAAAGGCGACAAAACCCAAACCGCCGTACGGGTGCTCGGAGCACCCCGCCGGAATCGGGAAGGGCTTGCCGCCCGCCTTGCGCACGTCTTCCATGGCCTGCTCCCAACTCGGGCGAATGCCGATGTCGAAGCCTGCAGCGTCCAGCCGCACGTCAGCACCCATGATGCGTGACATTTCGATATTGCCGACACGGTCATACACCGCGTCCGAGTAGTTGACCCAGTTCTCCTGCACCAGCACGCACTTCATGCCGAGGTGCGCGGCCACGGCGGCGACCTGGCGCGTCTGGTTGGACTGGATCCCGCCGATGGACACCAGCGTGTCGCAGCCCTGGGCAATTGCGTCGGGGATCAGGTATTCCAGCTTGCGGGTCTTGTTGCCACCGAAGGCCAGGCCGCTGTTGCAGTCCTCGCGCTTGGCAAACAGCTCGACCTTTCCGCCGAGGTGGGCCGACAGGCGCTTGAGCGGCGTGATCGGCGTGGGGCCGAAGGTGAGCGTGTGCTTTTTGAATTTGTGCAGCTGCAGCGGGGAGGAGAGCTTGAAAGGCGTGGGCATGGTGAGGGTGTCCGGCGAAGGTTGGAGCCCCGGTGCGTGGACTGTGATGGACGCAAAGAACGAGGGCATGGGGTGAAACAAATGAGTGAAAAGGCGACAGTCGCCACCTAATTCTAGTCAGCACGGCCTGAAACAAATTGCAAACTTTTTATTGATTACCACTGCAAAAAACTTATTCATCCATATTTTTTGAATAAATTTTATAAAATCTTCACATCACGCAATAAATTTAATATCGCCTAACTAAAAATCTCTCATGAAAAATGCCAATGTTGAACAGGACCTAGACCGCATAGACCGCAAGTTGCTCAAGCTGCTGCAGCAGGACGCTTGCCTGCCCAACATGACACTGGCCGACAAGACCAGCTTGAGTGCGCCGGCCTGCTCACGCCGTGTGGCGCGGCTGCGCGAGTCAGGCCTGATTCGCAAGACGGTGGCCCTGGTCAACCCGCGTGCACTCGGCTACAACGGGCTGGTCATCATTGGCGTCGTGCTGGACCGCTCGACCACTGACTCCTTTGCCGCGTTTGAAAAGGCCGCTGCTGGTCTCACCGGCTGTTTGGAAGTCCAGCTGGTGACGGGCGAATTTGACTACTTCGTCAAGCTGCGAATCAAAAACATCGACTCCTTCAACGAGATGCACAGTGCCCAACTGGTGGGCCTGCCCGGTGTGCGCCAGGTGCGCACTTTTGTGTGCCTAAAGGAGGTGTTTGAAACCACTGCGATTCCGGTGTGAGCCATCAGGTGAGCACCCGTCTTGCTTTCGCCGCCCAAAAACCGCCGACAAAAACCGCCGACTTTTGCCATAAGCGATGTCGATGATTCGAAACATAAGAAAGCCGCAGTAAGAATAAAGGCAGAAAAGACGTTGCAGCACAGGTTCTACGGAGCGATACGCCCGGCCATGGCATGACGGCTGGCAGTGCTGTTGTTGTCGCCATGCGCTGTCGGCCAATTGCAGTTTGAAGTTGTCGCGCACCGGCTGGAGCATGAATACGGCGTCAAAGCCCGCATCATGCCAAGCAACTTCAATCTGGCGCGCTGGGTAACGTGCGACGACCCGAATGAGTTGAAAAAATTCA
>JANYED010000129.1 GCA_025363315.1 Polaromonas sp. | reverse complement strand
CGCGCTGGGTGACATCGCCAAAGCACGCGGTATGAGCCAGCTCTCACGCGACACGGGCCTTGCGCGTGAGGGCCTGTACAAAGCCCTGTCCCCCGAGGGCAACCCCGAATTTGCTACTGTGATGAAGGTCATCAAAGCGCTTGGGCTCAAACTGGGTGTACAGCAAGCTGAGCGGGCGGCCTAAGTGGCTAAAACAGCGCAAAAGCACTGTTTTTAGGGTGCCAAAAGCGCCTTCAGGCCAATGAATACGGGCGCAAGCAGCTACTAAATATGTAGCAACTAATCTATTAACTTGAGCCGTCAGCCGTGTGCCGTTGCCGCCCACGCATACGCACCCGGCGCCAGCCCGCCAAGCGTGTACGGCCCGATGGCAGAGCGAATCAGTCGCAGGCAGGGCAGGCCGATAGTTGTCGTCATACGCCGTAATGCGTTGGCAACAACAATCCCTCGCTGTCTGCGCCAAGCGGTCCGCAGGCATCAACGCCTGGCCGGTGAATAAAGTCTTTTAGCCCGCGCCAGCGCCCTACTGGCGTGAATTGGCTCAGCACGCCGTGGGGCCTGTCGAATCAAAGCAAGCGGTGCAGCTGCTGGATGTTTTGGGCTGGCGTGGACTTTTTACGCCTGTTTTTACTTATGAAAATACTCGCAAGCCAATGGATACGTGTGTTAGCAGCTCTTGATAAAATAGCAGCAGTCATCTGTTAAAAAAAACCCGCACCAGTTGCCTGATGCAGGTTTGTCAAACGCGAGATGCGTTAAGCCACTGTCACATCAGAGCGACTTCAACCCTGCGCCCTTCAGCCGCGCTGGTTGCACCGGCCTTGATGTCTTCGGGCTTTTTCAGTTCAATCTTGTCTTCAGCCACGCCTGATGCCTTGAGCAAGTCTCGCACCGCGAAGGCGCGCAGCTTGGCTATTTCAGCGTTTTTGGCCGCATCGCCGGTAGCATCCACGTAGCCGCTGATGACCGCTTTTTTGCCGCCCGCCACGCCTTTAAGAATGTCGGCCATGGCTTCTTTGCCGCCGTCAGCCAAGTCGGATTTGCCAGAGGCAAAGTAGAACCTGACCACGCCGCCTTCAGACTTGATAGAGGCAGTGTCGGCGGCCTGTGGCTGTGGGCTGTTGGTGGTCACGATGGCCGCTTGCATGGCGGCTGTGGCCACCGCTGCTACGGGCGCGGCAACGGCAGCTGCTGGCATGTCGCCCCCGTGTACCTTCACCACCAGCGGCACAATCAGCAGCGCCACGATGTTGATGATCTTGATCAGCGGGTTGACGGCGGGGCCAGCGGTGTCTTTGTACGGGTCGCCGACGGTGTCGCCGGTTACGGCGGCTTTGTGCGCCTCGCTGCCCTTGCCGCCGTGATGGCCGTCTTCAATGTACTTTTTGGCGTTGTCCCAAGCGCCGCCGCCGGTACACATTGAGATGGCTACAAACAGGCCGGTAACGATGGTGCCCATCAGCATGCCGCCCAGCGCTTTGGGGCCCAGCAACAAGCCGACCAGAATCGGCACCACTACGGGCAGCAGCGACGGGACGATCATTTCTTTGATGGCCGAAGTCGTCAGCATGTCAACGGCAGCGCTGTAGTCAGGCTTGCGTTTGCCCGCCATGATGAGGCCGTCAGCAAACTGGCGGCGCACCTCTACCACTACCGAGCCTGCAGCGCGGCCCACGGCTTCCATTGCCATCGCGCCAAACAGGTAAGGGATCAAACCGCCGATGAACAAACCGACAATGACCATCGGGTCGCTCAAATCAAAGCTGATGGCTTTGCCGTAGCTTTCCAGCTTGTGGGTGTAGTCAGCAAACAGCACCAGCGCGGCCAGACCGGCCGAGCCAATGGCGTAGCCTTTGGTCACGGCCTTGGTGGTGTTGCCAACTGCGTCTAGCGGGTCGGTCACGGCGCGCACTTCGGGCGGCAGCTCGGCCATCTCGGCAATGCCGCCGGCGTTGTCGGTAATCGGCCCATACGCGTCAAGTGCCACCACAATGCCGGCCATGCTCAGCATCGACGTCGCAGCAATCGCAATGCCAAACAAGCCTGCCAGCTTGTACGACACCAAAATAGCGATGCACACGAAGATGACTGGCCAAGCGGTGGAGCGCATCGACACGCCCAGTCCCGCAATGATGTTGGTGCCGTGGCCGGTGGTAGATGCCTGTGCAATGTGCTTGACCGGTGCGTACTGCGTGCCGGTGTAGTACTCGGTGACCCAGACTAGCGCGGCGGTCAGCACCAGGCCGACCGCGCAGGCGCCGAACAGCTTCATCTGACTGCCCGTGGCGGTGATGGCGTTGTCAGGCATCAGCCACATCGTGACGAAATAAAACGCCACCAGCGACAGAATGCCCGCAATCGCCAAACCCTTGTACAGCGCGGGCATGACGTTTTTCATACCCGGCGATGCCTTGACAAAAAAGCAGCCAATGATGGACGCCACGATAGACACTGCGCCGAGTGCCAACGGGTACAGCACCGCATTGGTGGGCGCTGCAGTAATTAGCAAAGCGCCCAGCACCATGGTGGCAATCAGCGTCACGGCGTAGGTTTCAAACAGGTCAGCCGCCATACCGGCACAGTCGCCCACGTTGTCGCCTACGTTGTCGGCAATCACCGCCGGGTTGCGCGGGTCGTCTTCAGGAATACCCGCCTCAACCTTGCCCACCAGATCCGCACCAACGTCAGCGCCTTTGGTAAAGATACCGCCGCCCAGTCGCGCAAAGATCGAGATCAATGACGAGCCGAAGGCAAAACCAATCAGCGGGTTGAGCAGTTCCGCCGTCGGCGTTTGCCCACCGACCAAATACCAATAAAATGCCGTGACGCCCAGCAGGCCCAGGCCCACCACCAACATGCCGGTGATAGCGCCGCCCCTGAAGGCGACATCCAGCGCAGGGCCAATGCCGCGGGTGGCGGCTTGCGCGGTGCGCACGTTAGCGCGAACCGACACATTCATGCCAATAAAGCCGCAAGCGCCCGACAGCACCGCGCCGACCACAAAGCCAACGGCCGTTTTACCGTCAAGGAACACCGCAATCAACACGGCCAGCACCACGCCCACAATGCCGATGGTTTTGTATTGGCGGGCCAAATAGGCAGCGGCACCGGTTTGAATGGCGGCGGCAATTTCTTGCATGCGCGCGTTGCCTGCGTCTTGCGACAAAATCCAGCTGCGCGCCCAGATGCCGTACCCTACGGCAATCAGCCCGCACACAAGCGCCAACATCAGCGCTGAGTTACTTGTCATGGTTAGATCTCCTACAGTTTTTTGCTTGGAGAGTTGAGACGCAAGCGTGTCAACCCGCTGCGCTGCTTCCTCGTATTCCAACTCCCAATAAAAACGATAGCTGCGTTGCGTCGCTTGGTCGTGCCTCTTAGGTCATTTAGCACTGTCTGCGGCTTAGCGCCTTGTTCTCGCTTGTATTGGAAATTGGAATTGCCCGTGCTCGGGCTGATTGGCCAACAGGTGAAATTTAACGCCAATACGTGACAATTTGGCGTTTCGTCAGGCCTGAATCAGTAAAATGAGGGTAAATCCCGGTATGTGATTTCACGATCTCCTATTTCCTTTTTATTCATCAATCCTCCATAAAACATGTCCCTTAGCAAAGTTACCCCCGGTAAAAACGCCCCCGAGTCGTTCAACGTCATCATTGAAATCCCCATGAACGCCGACCCGGTGAAGTACGAGGTGGACAAAGAGTCAGGCGCTATTTTTGTTGACCGCTTCATGAGCACGTCGATGCACTACCCAACCAACTACGGCTATGTGCCGCAGACGCTAAGCGGTGACGGCGACCCGGTCGATGTGCTGGTCATCACCCCCGTGCCGCTGATACCTGGCGTGGTGGTCACGTGCCGCGTGATTGGCATTTTGAAGATGACCGACGAAGCCGGTGAAGACGGCAAAGTGCTGGCCGTGCCGATTGACAAAAAATGCTCGCTTTACTCTCACTGGCAAAAGCCGGAGGACATGAACCCGCTGCGGCTGAAAACCATCTCCCACTTTTTTGAGCACTACAAAGACCTGGAAGAAGGCAAGTGGGTCAAAATCAGCGGCTGGGAAGGTCCGGACGCTGCCAAAAAAGAAATCACCGACGGGATTGCCAATTACCAGGCCAGTTTGACCAAGGCGGTTTGACCAATGTGGTTTGACGTAAAAAATCGCGGCTACGTATAGTTTAGGCCTGCAGCCCTCTGAATACGGGCGCGTGCAGCTATAAAATAAATAGCGAACAGCGTCTTACGCAGGCTGCCCCAGGCCGCCAAGCTGACCGGCGTCCAGCTCTGCTATCAGCAGCTTGAGCGCCTCGACGTTGTTGGCGTCTTTGGCTGTTTCCATGGCATCGACCAGCACATCCCGAATGTCTTCGCCGTTGACCAGCTCCATGTCCCAATCCGGAAACAGTCGCTCGCGCACTTCCTCGACTGCGCTGAGTGACACCACGTCTTTGTGACGCGGGTCTTTTGTCAAGTTGGCCATCAACTGCGTCACGTTGTCGCGCGGGCCTTCCAGCCACTGAAAAAAAACGCCGCTGCCAAACACCAGCAGCCCGGTGATGCCCTGTGCCGGATTCGAGCGACGTGATGTTTCGATGATGCGCTGAACAGCCGCGTCATCGATGCCGTCTGCCGCGCGACTACAGTACACCACGTTGTAAAGCAGCGGAAAGGCATGGCCGGCGCCCGGTTCATCCGTCTGGGAAGAGGCTCTGTTGCTCATGGCGCGGGTCTTTCTCGAGGTTCGTTCAGGTGTGGCCGACGGGGCCAGTGCAGGCTATGTGTGCGCGTAGCATAGCGTGTGTGTTCAAAGCGCTTGCGGTCAAGCCGTATAAAAGTGCTCTGCCGCCGTGGGCAGTGCCTCGCCAGTGCCTCGCCAGTGCCTCGTCAGTGCCTCGTCAGTGCCTCATATGTACCGGCAGTGTCCTACGTCAGTCTGCCGCACCGAGCACTATGCTCATCTAAGGGAATTTTGACAAGCTGACGCTTGGCTGATTAAAATGTGGCCGAAGAGTTGCTACCGACATCAAATCGGACAGCCACAACGCCCAGGGAGCTTTCGTTACTGATGTCAAGCCAGAGTGTTTATAAATCGTGGTCCAGTCCAACGGGCCCGCAAGGGCTGGCAAGGGCTGACCCACCCACGGTAGCAATCAGTGCGAGGCCAGATTTCGCGCTGGCGGGCATGCTGGGCGAAGAAGTTGCCCAACTGCTGGCGGACATGCAATCGGTGCTGGCGCAGGTGGAAACCAGCAAGTGTTTTACGCACCACAATTTTGCAGACCTGAGCGTTGGAATTGAATCGGCCCGCAAGCTGGCCATGCAAGGCCAGCAAATTGCCCGGTTGGCTGGCGGGCGATTGCGCCAGTCCCACGAAAACCTGAAACTCGATGCGATGGTGTTGTCTGCGCTGCAAGACCGCGCCAATATGTTTCGCAAACGGGGCATTGAGGTTTTTCACCGCGTCAGACCGGTTGAGGTCATTGTCGACGCCGGTTTGCTGCATAGCCTGATTGACGCTGCGCTGGACTGGGCCGCTGGTCTGGGCCGTAAATTAACCGTCACTTTAGAAATGAAAAACTGGCCCGAACATGGCTTGCTGGTGTTTAAAACCAGCAACGCCATTTCAGACCGGACCACCGCCAGCATGCCGCTTGAAGCCGACGGCGACCCGGCCAACGACAGCGTCGGCTGGTATTTGGTACGCGAGATTTCAGAAGCGATGGGCTTGCTGGTGAGCCGCACCACGTCGGAGCAGGAAAGCAGCCTGACGCTGGAATTTTCACGCACCGTCAAGCGGCTTGAAGGCCTGACGGTGGTAGAGACGGAAAGCGGGCCGGAGTCGCTGTATGGATTGTCCAGACCGATGGCGGGCGCGCGGATTTTGCTGATCTCCGACGACGCGCGGTTGCAAATCGAGGTCCGGTCCATCTGCCACGGCACAGGGCTGGTGCTTGACTGCGTGGCCAACGCCAGCCAGGCGGTGCGCTTTTGCGAGATGGAGTCACCTACGTTGGTGATCATCGACGAGCACATGCGTGACCGGATTTTTGACGAGCTGTACGACGACCTGCGCAACGCCGATCCGTACTTTCCGTTCGTAGAGATAGCAGCAGCACCGAGCACGTTAGAGATGGCGGGATGGACGTCTGAAAGCATGTCCCGGTTGAGCAAAGATGTACTGCACACCCACCTTGCGTCGGTGTTGGCTGCAGAACTTGCAAAGGTGATGTAGCTCTAATTTTTCGAACCCCGGCAGGGCAGCCGCACAGCCGCACGTCCGGCTGGTGATTGTGTTTACGCTTACCGTCACCGCTACGGTGGCAATTAACGCTTCTGGTCCGGGTAAAGCAGGCCGTGGAGGCGCCCCTTGTGACCCTTGTCAGCACGCGCAAAAGGTTGCCAGCTGCCTTCAGCTTGCGCCAGCCGGTCGGCCACCGCCCACCACGCGCTCGGGTTCAGGCCCAGGCCGATGTGGCTGGCGATAACCTCAATGTTTTCGGTTTGCCCATGGGTGCTGCTCGGTGCCTGAATGCTGGCCTGCCACGCCACCACGCCATCTGTGCGGGTGTAGATGCTGCTGGTTGGCACAGGCGGCGCGCTCGGCAGGTCGTAACTCGCAGCCTCGCGTTCAATGTTGCGGCCGCTGGCCAGCTGGTACACGCGCCAGGCGTTGGTGGCTTTGTAAGAGCCCGCAAATGGCGTGCCCAGCGTGATGACACTGCGCACCATGTGCGGCATTTGCTTTGCCAGCTCGCGTGCGTAAACGCCGCCCAGGCTCCAGCCAATCAGGCTGACTTTGCGGCCGGTGCTGTCAAAGGTTCGCTGCAGATTGCTTTTGGCGACTTCCATCACGCCGGTGCGCGGGCCAAAGTTAAAGCCCTGCTCCCAGCCCCAGGGCTTGTAATTCAGCGATTGCAGGTAGTAACGCAGTGGCACGGTAGACACGTCGTTCGCCGATAGTCCGGGAAACACCAGCACCGCATGCCCGTCGCCCTTGGGCGCTTTGTTCAGTACTGGCCACGCTGGCAATAGCGAAGAGAACTCCCAAAAAGCGCGAAGCTCCAACGCCATCAGCCAGGCGCTGGGGGGCTGATCGTGGAGGTCAGGCTTTGGTGGGTTGTTGGCGTTTGGTGGTTGCAATTTTTTTGGTGATGGGCTTGCCATGGTTTGAGGCATATTTTTGAGGAGCTCGATTAAGCTTTGCAGCAGTATCGCGGGGCGGCGAGGCTTTTCTTGAGAGTGATGCCTCTAACTTCACGGGTTTTGCTCGGGCGCTGGTCGCGGCAGTGACTGCGCCCGATGAAGCGCCGAGCAAGGCCTGGGCTTCGGCGAAAGCGGCTTCAATCGCGCGCGCCAGATCGTTGGCGTGCGGCAGTGCTTTTTTGTCGGCCACGATGCCAAAGTCGACCTGACCTGCGTAGGTCTGAATCGTGATGTTCAGAGCCAGGCCATGCATGATGATCGACAGCGGATGAAAGCTTAAAACCTGTGCGCCCGCCAGAAACAAAGGCACTGGGGCGCCAGGCACATTTGAGATCACGAGGTTGGCGACGATCGGCAATTTGCTCGATACACCACTTTTGCCGTAGGCATTCAGCGCCATCTTGGCGGCGCCACCCACCAGCCAGGGCGCCAGCAAAGAAGGGTAGTCGGTTGGCAGCAAGCCCTTGAAGCTTTTCATCGAGTTCTTGACCTTGGCGGTGGACGCCATGATGGCGTTCATGCGTTTGAGAGGATGCGCCAGGTGCGTGCCCAGTTCAACCAGCGTCATCGTGACCTGATTGCCCAACTGGGCCACATCAGCGGCTCCTGCATTGCGTAGCGACACCGGCATCGCCGCAACCAGTGATTTTGCCGGCAGGCTGTGGTGCTGCAGCATGTAGTTGCGCAGTGCGGTAGAACAAATCCACAGCACAACATCGTTGAACGACGCACCGACGGCTTTGCCCATGGTTTTGCACTCTGCCAGCGGCACCGTGGCCGTTACAAAAACCCGCTCCGCGCCGATGCCGGCGTTAAAAGACGTAGCGGGAGCCAGCCGCATCGGCATTTTTGCTCCGGCGCCTTTGAGGGATGCATCAGCGGCCTGACTGGTCAGCGTGCTTGTTAAGGTAGACGTCAGGGCGGACGATAAGGAGGCCGCGGCGGACGGCAGCAGTTTGGCAGCTTTCATCAGCTGGCCCAGCGAGCTTGAAAACACCGAGCCAATCATCTTGCCGATTTTCAGGTCAGCCTGCCGAATGCGCCTTTTGCTCAGGTCTGGCTTCGGTACGTCGCGCGGGGCTGGCGTCAGGTCCAGCAGCGCATTGGCCAGCATCACACCGCCTTTGCCGTCAAGCGCCGCGTGGTGTATTTTTGAAAAGAAACCGCCCACTACGTTGCC
>JANYED010000378.1 GCA_025363315.1 Polaromonas sp. | reverse complement strand
CCATTTCGCCAGTGTGGCGGCGTATTGGTCGACCGACGTGCTGGGCAGCAAGCGCCCCTGCCCCACGTGCCACTGGTCATCAGCTGCAGCGGTGTTGCCGACACTGACCGGTGGCGGTGTGCCGTAAAACGCCTTGCCTTTAACGGCGCCTCCCACCACCCAGTGGTGACTGCCCCAGCCGTGGTCAGAGCCATCGCCGTTGCTGGCCAGCGTGCGGCCAAAGTCTGAGGCAGTGAACGCCGTGACGCCGTCGGCAACGCCCAAATTGACCGTTGTCTGGTAGAAAGCGCTCATGGCATCGCTGACGCGTTTCATGTTGGTGACATGGCCGGTTAGCAAGTTGTCATGCAAGTCAAAGCCGCCCAGCGATACAAAAAACACTTGACGCTTGACACCCAAGCTGCTCCGGGCGCCAATCAGCCGGGCCACCATCTTCATTTGCGACGCCAGCGAATTGTTGGTAATTGCTTTGAACGGATCAAACCGGATGTCGGCATCCACTGAAGCGCTGGTGCCAATGGCCGAAGTAACGCTGCCTTCAGATGCCACCGCGCGCCTCGTGACGGTGGCGTATTCATTCTCCAGCACATGGCTGCGCGCCTGTTGCACCAGCTGACCCATTGCACTTTTAACGGCTGACGAGCCATACACGTCGCTCGTCACGCTGTTGATTTTGACCGCGCCGTTGGTGCTGACCTGATACGCCAAAGCCGAGTCGCCCGCCAGAAAAACCGCGTTGCCGGTGACTGAAATGCAGGTAAACAACGAGTTGGTATTGGACGCCAGCGCCAGGTCACCCATGTTGCCGCCAAAGCCAATGGTGGAGCCCTCAGGCGACGACGATTGCCACACGCTTTGCTGGTCGTTGTGTGAAAACAGCTTGGGCGGCAACGGGTACAGCACACGGTTGCTGCCTGCGTACTGCGCACGGGTCAACGGCACCACCAACGGGCCAACGTTGAGCTGCACAGCGGCCTGCCCGCTGTTGAAAAGCGTTCGCAAGCCCGCCATGGACGGGTGCATGGCGTATTGCTGGCCGCCCGGCAGTCCGGTGGTGGGGTCCAGCAGCGTGGCGTCCAGAGACGCGCGGGGCAACGCAATGCCCGTGCGGATGGCGCTGTATTTGTCGTAGCTGGGCTGGTCGTACGGCACCAGCGTATTGGCGTAGTCGTTGCCGCCATACATGAAAACGCAAACCAGCGCCTTGTAGCTGCCGTCAGCTGCGTTGAATGCAGCGGCCTCGCCAATAGACGCCAAATTGAGCGCCGTTGGCAGCGCAACGCCGGTAAAAGCCAGCTGCGCCGAGCGGCGCAAAAATGCCCGGCGGGAATGAAATTGTGGGTCAATCAGGTGCATGTGTTGAGCTCTGGAGGTACGGTGATGAGGCGATATGTGACGGTGGTTACAACTTATTTTTGAATCAGATATTCACTGCAACCCAGCACCATCAACACCCCGGCGCAGATGCGGTCAAGTTGCCGGTCTTTGGTGCTGGCGGCGGTCAAGGCGTTGGCATTCAGCGCGTCAATCATTATTTTTTGCGTGGCCGCCGACAGCTGGCCCGCGCACATCAGCAAGTTGAGCCGTCTGACTAGCGCAGGCGCGTCCAGTGCCAACGCCAGCTCGGCCGTGTAGGTGGCGGTCACGTCGGGCTGGTAGTTTCTGAACAGGCCTTTAGCCTGGCTTGGCTCCGGCACGTAAATGCCGTAGCGAATGATGTTTTGCATGAAGTTCAAATAGCCACCGACGGTGGTTTCGTTGACCAGCTGAAACTCCGGCGCTGGCGCTTTTGCAGTTGCCAGCGCAGTGTTGGGCGGCACAAAGCCGGGGCGAAAAAAATTGAAAACCGACGGTGCAAACAAGGGGCTTTGGCCCAAGGAGTTGTCGGTCCCCAGGGTAGCGCCGATCTTCCACGAATACGAGTTTCGTACAAGCGACGCGAAAGCTGCGACTCCCAGGACGAAAGCCGCGGACACAACTGCAAAGACAAAGAAACCCCGCCATCGTAAGATACCTTCTGCCGGACAAAAACCCGCTTGC
>JANYED010000377.1 GCA_025363315.1 Polaromonas sp. | reverse complement strand
CCATTTCGCCAGTGTGGCGGCGTATTGGTCGACCGACGTGCTGGGCAGCAAGCGCCCCTGCCCCACGTGCCACTGGTCATCAGCTGCAGCGGTGTTGCCGACACTGACCGGTGGCGGTGTGCCGTAAAACGCCTTGCCTTTGACAGCGCCGCCCACAACAAAGTGGTGGTTGCCCCAGCCGTGGTCAGCGCCATCGCCGTTGCTGGTTAGTGTGCGGCCAAAGTCTGATGCGGTAAACGCCGTGACGTTGTTCGCTACCCCCAAGTTGGCAGTGGTTTGATAAAACGCAGCCATTGCGTCGCTCACGCGCTTCATGTTGGTCGGGTGGTTGGCCAGCAGGTTGTCGTGCAAGTCAAAGCCGCCCAGCGACACAAAAAACACTTGGCGTTTGGCGCCCAAGTTGCTGCGTGCACCAATCAGGCGGGCCACCATTTTTAGCTGCGACGCCAGCGAGTTGTTGGTGATGCCCACAAACGGCGCAAACTCAGGCCGGGCGTCGGCTGCCGCATTCGCGCCAATCGCGGCTGTGATAGTGCTCTCAGACGCGATGGCCCGTCGGGTCACGGTGTTGTATTCGTTTTCCAGCACATGCGCGCGGGTTTGCTGCAACAGCTGACCCATCGCGCTTTTAACGGCCGACGAGCCGTACACATCACCCCCCGCACTGTTTATTTTGACTGCGCCGTTGGGGCTGACCTGGTAGGCTAGCGCCGTATCGCCCGCTAAAAACACGGCGTTACCTGTGACTGAAATGCAGGTAAACAGCGAGTTGGTGTTGGCGGCCAGCGCCAGGTCGCCCATGTTGCCGCCAAAGCCGATCGTTGAGCCTTCTGGCGACGACGACTGCCACACGCTTTGCTGGTCGTTGTGGGAAAACAATTTGGGTGGCACTGGGTAAAGCACCCGGTTGCTGGTGGCGTACTGCGCTCTGGTCAAAGGCACAACCAAGGGTCCCACATTGAGCTGCACGGCAGCTTGCCCAGAATTAAACAGATTTTTCAGTCCCGTCATGGCGGGGTGCAATGCAAATTGCTGCACCCCGGGCAAGGCTGCGGTCGGTTCTAGAACCATGGCATCGAGCGAGGCCCGGGGCAGCGCAATACTGGTTCGAATGGCGCTGTACTTGTTGTAGCTGGCTTGGTCGTACGGCACCACGGTATTGGCGTAGTCGTTGCCGCCATACATGAAAACGCAAACCAGCGCCTTGTAGCTGCCGTCCGGCGCATTGAATGCAGCTGCCTCGCCAATTGATGCCAGATTAAGCGCAGTAGGCAGCGCAACGCCGGTAAAGGCCAGTTGCGCTGATCGGCGTAAAAAGGCCCTGCGGGAATGTGAGTGAGGGTCAATCAAGTGCATGGTTTGATCTTTTGGTTGTGGGTCAGCTTATTTTTGAACCAGGTATTCACTGCAGCCCAGCACCATCATCAGACCCGCGCAAATGCGGTCGAGCTTCTGGCTGTTGGTGCTGCTGGCTGTCAGCGCACTGGCGTTCAAGGCGTCCACCATGATTTTTTGCGTCGCTGCCGAAAGCTGCCCAGCGCACATTAGCAGGTTGTATCGCCGCACCAGGGCAGCCGCATCCAAAGCCAGTGCCAGCTCGGCGGTATAGCTGGCAGTGACGTCAGGCAGGTAGCTTTTGAAAAGGCTTTCAGCTTGGGACGGCTCGGGCACGTAAATCCCGTATCGAATTACGTTTTGCATGTAATTCAAATAGCCACCTACAGTGGTTTCGTTGACCACCTGAAATTCGGGCGCTGTCGCTTTCGCGATTGCCAGCGCGGTGTTGGGCGGAATGAAGCCAGGTCTGAAAAAGTTGAACACCGACGGCGCAAACAGCGGGCTTTGCCCAAGAGAATTGTCGGCGCCAAGCGTTGCGCCAACCTTCCATGAATCAAAGCCTGACTTCAATCCAAAGGTGCGGCCCCACTGAATAAACCGCAGCATCGGCTCGCGCAGTTTGCCAAACGCGGGGTCGGTCAACGACTGTGGGCTGCGCGCTTCGTCGTCCAGCAAGATTGCCACCCACACCGCCTTCAAATCGCCGCGCACACCCGCACCGTTGTTGTTGAAAGCGCTGGCGACCCTCGCGACGTAAGCAGGGCTTGGGTTGCTGGTCACCAGCCGCTGAATCATTTGCCGCGCGAAAAACGGAGCAGTATTTGGGTGATTGGCCAGTGTGTCGAGCGCAATTTTCAAAGCGTCGCGGCCCGGTGTGCCAGCACCCACCGTCACGCCCAAGAATGTTGCGGCTAGTGTCGAGTGGCGATTGGCGTCAAGCGCCATGGGTTTGACAGCTTCCTGTCGGCCCGCAATTGTGTAACCCTCCGGTGTGCCGTCCGCCCTGAGCGCGGTGATCCGCTCGCCATCAGATGTGTCGAACTGGTAGCCCGTAAAAACGCGGGCCAAATTGGTGACGTCAACCTGCGTGTAGCTGTCGATTTTTTTGCCGTCGACCAACTTATCAGTGCCGTCCAGGTTCAGTTGCGTCAGCCCGATTGAAAACAGTTGCATGACCTCACGCGCATAGTTTTCGTCGGGCACTCGGCCGGTGTTGGTGTCCTCTTTTTGACTGCCGCGGGTGTTTAAAAAGAACCCCATTGCCGGGCTGAGAGTGACGTCTTCCAGCAGTTGGCGGTAGTTGCCAAACGCGTTGCTATTGAGCAAGTCCCAGTAGCGGCCGTAGCCGTGACTGCGCCATTCAAACTCAGCTGACTGCATGGACGCCACAAAAAACTCCGACAGTGCCAGCGCCACACGTTTTCGCATGCCGTCTTGCGCCGTGAACAGCTGCTTCCACAGCATGTATTCAGCTGGGTAGGTCGCAAAAAAGTAGCGACTTGTTCCTGCCGTGCCGTAGCCCCGCTCTTCAAGCCATTGCACGCCTGTTTGACCAACTGGCTTTGCAAACTGCTGCTGCAGGTAGCCCGCAAAGTTGCCAGCCTTGAGGTTGCTGATTTCAAGGTCTGATGCGTCGAGCTGGCTTTGCAGCAAAAAGCGCGCTGCTTCTTCGTCGGTGTTGGCTTTTGAAAAGTTGTTGAACCCAGGCGTAACGGGCACTTCAACGGTGGGTGCTGGACCTGGGGGCGGACTAACTGGAAGGGAGACGTCCGTGGTCAGTGTCACTGGTGGCGTACTTCCGCCTGTGGCCGGCACAACCGGCGGACTGCTGCCGCCACCGCCGCAAGCTGCCAGCAATGCAGCGGTACTGATTGCTGCCGCCGAGCTTAAAAAACCCGACGGTTTGTCAATTGAAACTTCCAGCGCGTCCGGCTCAGTGCCGATCAATTCGGCCGTTGCTGTGTCATCAGTCACCATGTGTGTCCTTTGGTCTTGAGGCAATTCGCCTACCGAGTACCGCAATCGTCATGCAATTTTCAGGGCCGCCAAGGTCACTATACGGTCAGCGCGCTGCAAGGGCGTGTCTTAGACACCGCAAGTGTTACGAGGTGAAAGCAACTTTGCTTAGAGAATGCAAGGTGTGCCAAAGGGGCATGTAAACGCGGCAGCGGGCGCGCAGACATCACGGTTCAGCGCTGTGCAATGAAAGCTTCGAGTGTATCTTTTTACATTTTAGTCGACGGACGGGTGCCTCGTCGACCTGTAACTTTTCATGCGCCCTTTTTTAGGCGGTAGCGGCCACCTCAGACAATCAGTCCAGAGTCGTAAATTGAACCCAAGTCTCGGCTGGGTTACGACAAGTTTCGCGCAGCCTGCAACGCATCTCGCGTCTTGGCGGCCTCGCGCCGCGCAGCCTCGGCAAAATCATCCCCACCCGATGCGTACAAAATCGCCCGCGATGAGTTGACGATGATGGGTGCGCCTTCGCGCCAGCCGGCCCGTACCGTGGCTACCGCGTCGCCGCCCTGCGCGCCCACACCGGGTATCAGCAGCGGCAGGGTGGGGGCCACTAGTCGCACGCGCTCAATTTCTGCTGGATACGTTGCGCCCACCACCAGGCCGAGCTGGCCGTTTAAATTCCAGGGGCCTTGG
>JANYED010000082.1 GCA_025363315.1 Polaromonas sp. | reverse complement strand
TTGTTTGAAGTTGCCGTTAGTAATGTGTCAAATAAGCCTGTAGCCCAAGAGATACGGGCGCGATCAGCTATTGAATTAGTAGCGACCACAATGCTCGAACAAACCGCCGATGCCGATCTGTGGGACGCGCTGGTGCTCGGTGTGCGCGACTATCTGGGTAAAAACGGCTTTCCGGGCGCGCTGCTGGGGCTGTCGGGTGGTATTGACTCGGCCTTGGTACTGGCCATTGCGGTGGACGCGATAGGCGCAGATAAGGTGCGCACGGTGATGATGCCGTCGCCCTACACGGCTGACATTTCATGGATTGACGCGCGCGAGATGGCCGAGCGCATGAAGGTTCGCTACGACGAGATCTCGATCATTCCAGAATTTGAAGCCTTTAAATCTTCGTTGGCCACTCACTTCATGGGCCGGGCAGACGATACCGCTGAGGAGAACATTCAGGCGCGCATCCGCGGCACGCTGCTGATGGCGCTGTCAAACAAGTTTGGCGCGATTGTGCTGACCACCGGCAACAAGAGCGAGATGGCCACCGGCTACTGCACTTTGTATGGCGACATGGCTGGCGGCTTTGCAGTGATCAAGGATTTGGCCAAAACGACCGTCTTCAGGCTCGCAAAGTGGCGCAACGCGAATGACCCGTACGGCACTGGCGCAGCGCCAATCCCCGAACGGATCATCACCCGCCCGCCGAGCGCTGAGCTAAAGGCCGACCAGACTGACCAGGACAGCCTGCCGCCCTATGAGGTGCTGGACGCGATTCTGGAGCGCTACATGGAAAACGATGAAAGCATCGAGGGCATCATTTCCGCCGGGTTTGACCGCGCGGTGGTCGAACGCGTGACGCGGCTGATCAAAATCAACGAGTACAAGCGTCGGCAGGCTCCGGTAGGCATCCGGGTAACTCACAGGAGCTTTGGCAAGGATTGGCGCTACCCTATCACTAACAAATTTCGTTCGTGATTTTTGAAAATATCGGAGACTTATCAGTGAAGCAAATCACCGCCATCCTTAAACCCTTCAAACTCGAAGAAGTCCGCGAAGCGCTGGCTGACTGTGGCGTGACGGGCCTGACAGTTACCGAAGTCAAAGGCTTTGGCCGTCAAAAAGGCCACACTGAGCTGTACCGCGGCGCTGAGTACGTGGTGGACTTTCTGCCCAAGGTCAAGGTCGAGGTGGTCGTTAAAACCGCTGAAGTTGACCGCTGCGTAGACGCCATCATTCGCGCGGCGCGCACCGGCAAAATCGGCGACGGCAAGATTTTTATCACCAGTGTTGAGCGCACCGTGCGAATCCGTACGGGCGAACAGGACGAAGCAGCGGTCTAAATTGATTCAGGCTAGATTTGATCCAGCCGCTGGCGCGTTCGGGTCAGCCCTGATGCCTGTACCAAGCTTTCGAGCAAAGGCTCGGCTTGTGCATCGACGGTGATCAATGGCAGCAGCCACTCAGGCATAAAGCCCGACCCGACGGACGATTGCAAAAACGTCAGCAGGCTGTCGTAATACCCGTTCACGTTCAGCAGGCCGATGGGTTTGTCGTGGTAGCCCAGCTGACGCCAGGTCCAGACTTCGAAAAATTCTTCAAGAGTGCCAATGCCGCCGGGTAGCGCGATGAATGCATCGGCATGCTCAGCCATCATCTGCTTGCGCTCGTGCATGGTTTCAACGACGTGCAACTCAGTGCAACCGTGATGGGCCTGCTCCTTGTCAACCAGCGCCTTTGGGATCACCCCAATTACCTTGCCGCCGGCAGCCAGCGCCGCATCGGCCACGGTGCCCATCAGGCCATTGCGGCCGCCACCGTACACCAATTGCCCGCCATGCTTTCCAATCCAGGTGCCAACTTGTGCAGCAACGCTGGAAAATTCTGGCTGGCTGCCCGGGCGCGAGCCACAGTACACGCAGAGCGAAAAGCTGGGCGTTATCATTTGCCCGCCATGCGAGCCAACCGCTTGGGGCTTTCGGGTGCTTTCCAGTTGACCAGTTGGGTGCCGGCCAGAGCATCGTGCCAAAACTGCTTGCGCGGATGAAAGCGCGCCAACACTGCCCACACCGCCACCCAGCCCAGCGTGATGACAGCGCCTTCTTTGGCGGGTAGGCTCAGCGCCCAGCTCACCCCCAACGGCGGCAAAAACCACAGCCAACTCAATACATAACGGGCCAGGGCGCGCGTTTGCGTGATCGGCTGGCCGTGTATGTCAACCACCCGGATGTCCCACGTTTTCATGGCCAGGGTTTGCCCTTTGGCCCAAAACCAGACAAAGTAAATGCCGAAGATAACGAACAAAAAAGCTTGCAGCGCATGTCGGTTGTCCAGCCCGTTGCGGGTCTGGCTCAGCGTGCCGAACAGATAACCTGCCAGAAACACCACGCCAAACATCAGCAAGCCTTCATAGCCCCAGCAAGCCATTCGCCTCGGTATGGATGGCACTGAGGACGGCACTGTGATGTCGGGCACGATCAGTTGGGCTTGGCTGGCGGCGTGATGACGTTTTTAAGCGTATCGCCAGTGGTGGTCACGGCTGGCCCAGGCGATGTTTTCGGGTCCAGTGGCAGGGGCAGGGGCGGGGGCGGGTTTAGGGGAGACGAAGGCTTGGTCGTCACCGCCAGTTTCTGGGCTGGCACCGGCTTGACGGCAGTGGCTGCACCTGTTGGCTTGGGTGGGGCTTTTTCGACCAGCTTTGCTTTTTCTTCGGGGCTGAGGGCTTTGTAGGTTTCCCACTTGGCCTTCTTTTCATCAGGCGTGAGCTGCTTTGATAATTCTTTGGTTTTGGCAAAGTTCAAGCGGGCAGCAGCACGGTCTTGCGGGCTCATGCTCACCCATTCGTTCATGCGGCTGTGCATGGTTGCCTGGTCAGCAGGCAGCAGGGCAGGGTAATTCTTGGAAACTTCAAGCCACTTGCGCTTTTGGGGTTCGCTGATGCTGTTCCAGGTGCTGGCTAGCGGTTTCAGGGCCTGTTGCTGGGGCGGTGTCAGGTCAGCCCAGGCTGGTTTTGAGACTGAAACCGCAGGCGCTGGTTTGGCCATGGTTAATTTTGGCGTTGCCGGGATCGTCGGCGCTGCTGGTGCTGCCGGTGCTTGCGCAAAGGCCAGCGCTTGCAACATTGCCAGGCTTAAAACCGCAAAAGCTTGCTTCATATCAGGCGGTGAACGCTCAAGAAAACCCCAAACGCGGCTAGTGGCTGGTTTTCAAAAACTGTACAAAACCTGCGTCCGCAAATGCAGCAGGTGGCAAGTCGTCGGTTAACAACGCGGCATCGACCTCAGCAATTTCCTGTGCCCGGTTGTCGTTTTGTATCGAGTTGATCGTTAGCAAGCCAACCACCAGCGCAATCAGTGGCACGACTGAGCCGATCCGGCCCCACCAACCGAGGCCGTCTGATGAACCCCACGAAAACAGGGCACTGCCGCCACCGGTGTGAACAATGCCGCCAGCGGTTTGCGCAGCACCTTTGCGCTTGGCAACCGCTTGTACGCGAGCGGCGCGCAGGCGCTCGGAAACGTCGTAAGGCAGGTCAACAGTTGCCGCAGACAGGTAAGACGCGGCTTTGAGCGCAAAACGGTCTTGAAGAATGTCAGCCCTGTTTTGTAGTGAATTAGTCATAGTTTTAGTCCTTTGGCATTTAACGCTTTGCTCAGAGCTGCAACGGCACGCGAACAGTGTGTTTTCACACTGCCCTCCGAGCAGCCCATGGCCAAAGCCGTTTCTGCCACATCCAACTCCTCCCAGTAACGCATCAAGAAGGCTTCTCGTTGACGACCCGGCAGCAGCTTTATCTCAACTTCGATTTCACGCAATATCTGCGCCCGTTCCGTCGCATCCTGGGCGCTTTCTGTACCTTCAGAGTTGGTCTGGAGCTCTAAAGTTTCAAGAATATCGAAATCTCCGTCCTCGCCGGCGGATTCAAAGTCGCTCATGTTGGAAAAAAGCGCATTGCGCGTCTTGCGCCGCCTGAACCAGTCCAGCGTGGTGTTAGACAAAATGCGCTGAAACAACATTGGCAGCTCGGCCAACGGCTTGTCGCCGTAGCTTTGCGCGAGTTTCATCATGCTGTCCTGAACAATATCGAGCGCAGCTTCTTCATCGCGCGTGTGGTAGACGCTGCGCTTGAATGCGCGTTTTTCAACGCTTTTCAGAAAATCAGAGAGTTCTTGTTCTGTTGCCAACGGTAGGAGGTTCCGGGTTTGTCCAGCGCTTTAATAGTTATGTGTGTCAGGCAAAATTATCGCACCGCCAGCGCCCAACTTTGGCGCATTCGGCGCTCCCGGCGCGATTGCTGTGCGCCCGGATGTCATAATGCGACTTGCAACTTACACGGCAAACGGGCTCTGATCCGGCAGTTGATGATTCTGCCCATGGTTTTAGCCTCAAGTCTTGACGCTGCTCCACAAGAGCCAGCCAAAAGGCACCCAAGGTATTTCGTCAGAGAAATTCACAAAGGTTCATCATGGAAATCACAAAAGCGGAAATCGCTTGTGCAGCAGCAGCGTCGGCAACACACGCCGTTAACTCTTCTTCAAATTCACAAGACCTGCGTGGCGCGGAAATCCTCGTCAAATCGCTGCAGGCTGAAAACGTCAAGTTCATCTGGGGCTACCCTGGTGGTGCGGTCTTGCACATCTACGACGCGTTTTACAAGCAGGACACCATCAAACACGTGCTGGTGCGCCATGAGCAAGCCGCCGTTCACGCGGCGGACGGCTATGCACGCGCAACAGGTGACGTAGGCGTCGCGCTGGTCACGTCTGGGCCTGGCGTAACAAATGCGATTACCGGCATTGCTACGGCGTACATGGACAGCATTCCGATGGTGATCATCACGGGTCAGGTGTCGACGCACGCGATTGGCCTGGATGCTTTCCAGGAATGCGATACGGTGGGCATCACCCGGCCTATTGTCAAGCACAATTTTTTGGTGAAAGACGCCAAACACCTTGCCGAAACGATGAAAAAAGCGTTTCACATCGCCCGCAGCGGCCGGCCCGGCCCGGTGGTAGTGGACATTCCAAAAGACGTGTCCTTTAATAAAGTGCCCTACACCGGCTACCCGGCCACGGTAGAGATGCGCAGCTACAACCCGTCACGCAAAGGCCACGGCGGGCAAATTCGCAAGGCGCTGCAGCTGTTGATGACGGCCAAGCGCCCGTACATCTACACTGGTGGCGGTGTACTGCTCAGCAACGCATCTGCAGAGCTGCGCACGCTGGTCGACATGCTGGGTTACCCGTGTACCAACACCCTGATGGGCCTCGGCGCTTACCCGGCCAGCGACCCCAAATTTTTAGGCATGCTGGGCATGCACGGTACGTATGAGGCCAACAACGCGATGCAAAACTGCGACGTGCTGCTGGCTGTCGGTGCGCGTTTTGACGACCGCGTGATTGGCAACCCCAAGCATTTTGCGCAAAACGAACGCAAGATCATTCACATCGACATCGACCCATCCAGCATTTCCAAGCGCGTGAAGGTCGACATTCCCATCGTTGGCGATGTGAAAGACGTGTTGACCGAGCTGATCGGCATGATCAGGGAATCAGGCGCCAAACCCGACGCTGATGCGCTCGGTGGATGGTGGAGCACGATTGACGGATGGCGCAGGCGCGACTGCATGAAATACAGCCTGGGTGACGGCAGCACCATCAAGCCGCAGTACGTGGTCGAGACGCTCTGGAACATGACCAAAGACGCAGACACATACATCACGTCTGACGTGGGCCAGCACCAGATGTGGGCCGCGCAGTACTACAAGTTTGACCAGCCGCGCCGCTGGATCAATTCAGGCGGCCTGGGCACCATGGGTGTGGGTTTGCCGTACGCCATGGGTATCAAGCTGGCCAAGCCTGAATCGGAGGTGTTTTGCATCACTGGTGAGGGTTCGATTCAGATGTGCATCCAAGAGCTGTCGACCTGCTTTCAGTACAACACGCCAGTCAAAATTGTGTCGCTGAACAACCGCTATCTGGGCATGGTGCGCCAGTGGCAGCAGTTTGACTACGAAAGCCG
>JANYED010000064.1 GCA_025363315.1 Polaromonas sp. | reverse complement strand
GGCCCCATTGGGCAGGACATCTTGTCGAAGTTCCCAAGCAAAGGCATCATCGCGTTGGGTTGGACGGAAAACGGCTTTCGCCACATGACCAACAGCAAGCGCGACATCGTCAAACCGTCTGATGCTGCGGGTTTAAAAATGCGCACCATGGAAAATAAAGTTCACATGGATGGCTACCGCACCTTCGGTATTTTGCCCACCCCAATGGCTTTCCCCGAACTGTTTGGTGCCTTGCAACAGGGCACAGTTGACGGGCAGGAAAATCCGATCCCGGTCATCCTGGCCTCCAAGTTTTCACAAGTGCAAAACCATTTGTCCTTGACTGGCCATGTGTACTCACCGGCCCTGTTGCTGCTGTCGGCCAAGACCTGGGGAAAGCTCAATGAGGCTGATAAAAAAGTATTTATGGAGGCCGCAAAAAAAGCTGGCGTTGCACAACGTAAGAAAGTCAATGATGATGAAAACACGGGTATCGCCCAACTTGAAAAAGAAGGGATGAAAGTGACCAAGGTCGTCGACGGTCAAGCCTTTCGTGATGCGCTTCGCCCCGCTTACGTGGGCTACAGCAAAGAGTTTGGTGCTGACAACATCAAAAAAATCCAGGACGTACGCTAGTTTGAACACACTCTGGTCGTCCGGCGAAATGTCGGGCGATTTTTTTTTGGCGAACCGATGACTGGCTTGAGTTTTGAAAACCTTTGAACGCTATTTCTTGAACACCAATCGTTGGGCGCTGATTTTGTTGCTTGCCGCGATGTCGGTCATTATTTTCGTTAACGTTGCCATGCGCTACCTAACCAATCAATCACTTGAATGGGCCGAGGAAGTGTCTCGCCACATGATGATTTGGCTAACTTTTTTGGGCGCTGGCCCTGTCCTTCGTTACGGCGGTCACATAGCGGTTGACAACTTGCAGGACGCCATGCCGAAAGCGCTGGCAGTTGCCACGAGAGTTCTGGTAGCCGCGCTGTTATTTGCTTTTTTTAGCATCATGATCTGGTACGGCTGGCTTTACATGCAGCGTGCCATGTTTCAGTTAACAGCTGTCACACAAATTCCCTTTGGGTACATCTACGCGGCCATACCGGTCGGCGGATTGCTGCTGGTAGTGCACTGGCTGTTAGTGGTTCGGCAATTTGTGCTGCATCGAACCTTTGCGTCTGACGAACATTTTGACGCGACCGCGAGTGCATCGCTATGAGCGCAAGTGTCATCCTCCTGATTGCGGCATGCTTTTTTCTGGCGATTGGCGTGCCAGTGGCATTTGCGCTGGGGCTGGCTACAGCTGCGGCGCTGATATTGGCCGACAACTACCCCTTGTTTGTGCTGCTCAAGGAAACGTTCACAGGCATGGACAGCTTTCCGCTGATGGCCGTGCCGTTTTTCATTCTTGCAGCCGAACTGATGAGTGGTGGTTCGCTGACCGAAGTGTTGCTTAAATTTGCGGGCCAATTTGTGGGACACAAGCGCGGCGGTTTAGGCTACACCAATGTGGTGTCGCTCACCTTCTTTTCAGGTATCTCGGGCTCGGCACTGGCCGATGCTGCAGGCCCAGGATCAATGCTGATCAAGATGATGGACAAGGCGGGTTATGACCGCTCGTATGCCGCTGCGCTGACGGCGGCAACGGCCATCGTCGGCCCCATCATTCCGCCGTCCATCATCATGATCATTTACGCCCTGCAAGATGAGCGCGTCTCGGTAGGTGCTCTGTTCGTTGCGGGTTTGATACCCGGTATCTTGATTGCAGTGGCCATGTGCCTGGTCAACTACCACGTGTCTAAAAAACGCAACTACAAAGGCGATGGCCAAATGCCGCCTTGGCGCGAAGTGCTGGTCACGACATGGAAAGCCATTCCCGCACTGTTGCTACCTGTCATTATTTTGGGTGGCATGCGCGCGGGCTGGTTCACACCTACAGAGGCATCAGTCGTCGCTGTTTTTTATGCACTCATTTGTGGCAAATTCATTTACCGAACATTGGAGTGGAAGGCCTTGCCCGACATTTTGTCGCGCTCGGCATTGCTGACGGCATCAGTGCTTATCATCATCGGCCTGTCGGCCTCCTTTGCCTGGGTCTTAACGATTGAAGGCTTGCCCCAGCAAGTGGCCGACTGGATCATCAGCATGCAGCTGTCACCGTGGATGTTCCTGATTTTTGTGAACATCTTTTTGCTGTTGTTTGGTATTTTTATTGAAC